>JAXVOW010000117.1:0-8757 GCA_037301995.1 bacterium
TGAATATAACCATTCTGTTGATTCCAAGGGAAGAATGATTGTACCTTCAAAGCTGAGAGAGCAGTTAGGCTTATCCTTCGTTGTAACAAGGGGAATGGACGGATGTCTGTTTGCCTATCCCAATGATGAATGGGAGATTTTTGAGGGCAAATTAAGACAGCTTCCAATGACCAATGAGAACTCAAGAAAGTTCAAAAGATTTTTCCAGGCAGGTGCTGCGGATTGCGAGGTTGACAATCAGGGAAGAATCCTTCTGCCAGCGAATTTGAGAGAATTTGCCGGTATTACCAAGGATGTGACAGTGGTTGGTGTCGGCGAGCGTGCTGAAATCTGGAGCAAAGAAAAATGGGAAGAGAAAAACAATATTGATGACATCGATTTCAATGAATTGGCTCAGGGAATCGAGGATTTGGGCATTATGATTTAGGAGGATAGACGTTGGAATTTTCACATAAGTCAGTGTTACTGGAGGAAACCATAGAGGGTCTTAACATCAGAGAAGATGGAACTTATGTGGACGGAACCTTAGGTGGTGGAGGACATGCATTTCATGTGTGTAAGCGTTTATCCGGTAAAGGCAGGTTCATAGGAATAGATCAGGATGCAGCTGCCATTGAGGCAGCAGGCATCCGGCTATTACCATATCAAGATAAAATAAAAATTGACATTGTAAGAAGCAATTATCAGAAAACCCCTCAGGTTTTAAAAGAACTAGACATTGACGGTGTTGATGGTATCGTTCTTGACCTAGGGGTATCCTCCTATCAGTTAGATACACCGGATAGGGGATTTACATACAGAGAGGATGCACCTCTCGATATGAGAATGGACCAGAGGCAGGAAATGACTGCTAAGGATATAGTAAATGATTATTCGGAAGCGGAGCTTTTCAGGGTAATCAGGGAATATGGCGAAGAAAAATTTGCCAGAAGCATTGCTAGGCATATATGCCAGGCGCGAAAGGAAAAAGTCATTGAGACAACATTTGAGCTCAATGACATTATAAAGGCTGCTATACCAATTAGAGCTAGGTCTGCAGGAGGGCACCCTTCGAAGAGAACTTTTCAGGCTATCAGGATTGAATTAAACCAAGAACTGACCATTCTGGAGCAATCCATCGACCAAATGATAGAGCTGCTAAATCCAAGGGGCCGAATATGCATCATTACGTTCCACTCGTTAGAAGACCGGATTGTAAAGAGGATTTTTAGAACGAATGAGAATCCTTGTACATGCCCTCCCGACTTTCCTAAATGTGTATGTGGGAAGATTTCCAAGGGGAAAGTGATAACCAGGAAACCCATCTTACCGTCAGAGGAAGAGTTAGAAGAGAACAGAAGAAGTAAAAGTGCAAAGCTGCGTATTTTTGAGAAGGCTTAATTGGTGTTGAGTAAATAAAGAACAATAGAAGAAAAATGCGCGATATCACAAATGATGAACGTATTTAGAAGAGGGGAATGAGAATATTGAATTCAAGGTATGATGAAAGAGAATATTACATCGAAGGTAATACAGCAAGAAAGCTGAATGCAGTACCTGAAAGAATTAATAGGCCAGAGCCGGAAGAGCGTAAGGTCAATGAAAAAATCAATAGAAACAGAAATCGTGCAAGAGCATTTGATTTAAAATATACAATGGCACTGACAGTTGCAACAGTATTTTTATTTGTATCCTGCGTAAATATGCTGACAATACAGGCAGATATTACGGAGCAGAGGAGACAGATAGCAGCATTGGAAAGTAATTTAAATGAACTGACTGATACAAACGATGAGACAAATAAAAGATTGGAAAGTTCAGTTGATTTACCTGAAATATATGATGTAGCTACAAATGAACTGGGTATGGTATATCCAAAAAAGGGACAGGTTGTTTCTTATGAAGCAAGTAATCCGGACTATGTAAAACAGTTTAAGGATGTACCATCTAAATAAGATTAGGTGTGATAATATGGCAAAGAAGAGGAAGCGTTTTCTTGCAAGAATGCAGACAAAATTATTTGTAATCGTAATTTTGTTTACGTTAGTTTTCCTGTTTTTAATAGGAAGACTGATGTATATCAATGCGAAGGATGGAAAAAGATACGAAAAGACGGTGCTGGCACAGCAAAGCTATGACAGTATTGAAATTCCTTACCGGAGAGGCGATATTTTAGACCGCAATGGAACGCAGCTCGCAACCAGTGAGAAAGTGTATAATTTAATTCTGGAGCCAAAAAATGTGCTGCAAAGCGATGAGGTGAAGGCGGCAACGGTAAAGGCGCTTACCAAATATTTTGAGCTTACAGAGGAAGATATTAATAAAGCGTTGGAGGATGAGACCTCCTTATACAAGAAAATGCTGAAGAAGCTGACCTATGACCAGGTGTCACCTTTTAATGAATTTTTGACCACTGATGAGGCAAAAAATGTAAAGGGCGTCTGGTTTGAGGATGAATATGAACGGTATTATCCGTATGGTTCCCTGGCATGTCATGCGCTGGGCTTTACTGTCAGCGGCAATGTGGGACAGGGGGGAATTGAAGGCTACTACAGCGAAGAATTAAACGGAATAAATGGAAGAGAATATGGGTATCTCACGGAGGACATGAATTTAGAGAGAACTACAAAGGAGCCGGTAAACGGATATAATGTGGTGTCTACGATTGATGCCAATGCACAGACCATTGTAGAGAAAAAGATATCTGAATTTATGAAGGAAACCGGGGCAAAAAATGTATCAGCCCTGGTGATGGACCCCAACTCCGGGGAAGTGCTGGCAATGGCAAATTCAAACAGCTATGATTTGAATAATCCTTATGAGGACAGTGCGATACAGTATTTGTTTGAGGAAAAAAATATTGATTATCTGCTGGGAGATACGTCGGTACAGGCTTTCTTCGAGGAGGACGAGGAAAACAAATTGTCTGATGAGGAGACTGCGTTAAAGGCAGTGCTGGAAGACCGGAGTATATCGGCAGAACAAAAAGTCAGCAGCCTTACAGATGATTTCCGGCTGTTGTGCCTGAATAAGGCATGGCGTAATTACATTATATCAGATAATTTTGAGCCGGGTTCCACCTATAAGACGTTCACGATTTCAGGTGCTTTAGAGGACAGCGTAATTTCAGAAAATGATTCCTACTATTGCGGCGGTAATCTGCCTGTAGAGGATTATACAATCAACTGTCATAATCACAGTGGACATGGGCAGGTGACGGTGGAGCAAGCGTTGATGCAGTCCTGTAACGTGGCGCTGATGGAAATTGCCCAGAAGGAACAGAGGACGGTTTTTGCAAAATATCAGGATGTGTTTGGCTTTGGAAAAACAACCAGCATAGACCTTACGGGCGAGGCTTCCGGAGCTGTTTATGATGAGGAGGGACTGAACCCTGTGGAGCTTGCGACTTCATCCTTTGGACAGGGACTTACCGTTACGATGATTCAGCTTGGAACTGCATTTTGTTCTGTTATCAATGGCGGGAATTATTATGAACCGCATATGGTAAAGCAGATTGTAGATGAAAATGGAGGAATTATTAACAATATAGAGCCAACGGTTTTGAGAAAGACCATATCCTCCGAAACATCGGAGTTTATGCGGCAGGCATTGTTTAAGGTAGTAGATTCCGGTACCGCTCAGAAGGCAAAGGTGGAGGGATATACCATAGGTGGTAAAACCGGTACGGCGGAAAAAATTCCGCGTAACCAGGGTAAATATTTGTTATCCTTTATCGGTTTTGCACCGGTTGAAAATCCACAGGTGGTGGTGTATGTCACAGTGGATGAGCCGAATGTGGAGGATCAGTCGAGCTCTGGTCTTGGTACAATCATTGCCCAGAGTATTTTTGAGGAACTGCTTCCTTACATGAATATCTATCAGACAGAGACGGAGGAGAGCAAGGGTGACCCGGATGTGGGAGACCAGGTGGCGACTCCTCTGTATGATGGCACGGTTCCGGAGGAGGGAATCAGTCAGGAAACCACAGAAGCCGGTAATGAAGAGGGTAATGGTGGAGAAGTTGCAGAGCCGGAAACCACAGAACCGGAAACAACGGAAGAAGGCAGTACACAGGAAGGTACAACTGAAAATACACAATAAAATGATATATGGATTAGAACCGCTGGTGGCAGGTTCTATAGAATTGTAAAGGCATGGGGTACTTTGGGAGAAGTAAACCATGCCTGGGTTTTATGTATGCATATCTTTTTGTTTTTTATAATATCTTTATAAAAAGAATGATAAGGTGCCATTTATGCCAAAAACATTCACAAGAAAGAAAATATTTGTTATTGCACTGCTGATAATATTGGCACTTCTTTTGTTAATAGGAAGATTGGGATATCTGATGATAGCAAAGTCGGAATATTATCTGGCAAAGGCAGAGGCGCTTCATGACAGAGAGAGAAGCATTAAGGCAAAAAGGGGGATTATTTATGACAGGAATGGGGTAGAATTGGCTGGCAACAAGCCGGTTTGTTCCATTTCGGTAATCCACTCCCAGGTGACAGATGAAGATAAGGTGGTGGATGCACTGTGCGAAATACTGGAGCTGGAGGAAGCCAGTGTCCGGAAAAAGGTGCAGGCAAATACAATCCGGGAAAAAATAAAGAGCAATGTGGATAAGGAAATTGCGGACCAGTTAAGGGAGCTGCATTTAGACGGTGTCATGATAGATGAGGATTACAAGCGCTATTATCCTTATAATACACTGGCAAGCAAGGTGCTGGGCTTTACCGGCTCTGATAACCAGGGGATTGTGGGGCTGGAGGTTGCTTACGAAAGTGTACTGGCTGGCACGCCGGGCAGTATATTGACACTGACGGATGCCAATGGACAGGAGATTGAAAATGAGGCGGAAAGCCGCATTGAACCCATTGCCGGCAATAATCTGTATACCTCCATTGACGTCAATATCCAGAAGTATGCAGAACAGGCGGCAACGAAGGTGCTGAAGGCAAAACAGGCAAAACGGGTCTCCGTTGTGCTGATGAATCCGCAAAATGGAGAAATATATGCAATGGTAAATGTACCAGAATATAATTTGAATGAACCTTATACATTAGTGAATGTAGAAGATTTATATAGTAAGACATCGGAAGAAGATGCTGAAACAGAAACTACAATAAAAGAAGAGGAAGAGAAAAGCGGAGACACAGAAAAAGAAGAAATGACGGAACAGGAAAAGCAGGATGTGCTGAATAATATGTGGCGTAATTTCTGCATTAATGATACCTATGAGCCAGGCTCTACCTTCAAGCTGGTAACAGCGACGGCTGCTTTAGAGGAAGGTGTAGTAAAGCTGGATGACACATTTAACTGTCCCGGCTTCCGGATTGTGGAGGACAGGAGAATCCGCTGCCATAAGGTGGGAGGACACGGTACAGAAACCTTCAAGGAGGGAATTATGAATTCCTGTAATCCAGTATTTATGGATGTGGGAGCGAGAGTTGGCGTTGCCAATATGTATAAAAACTATGAAAAACTCGGATTGTTTGAAAAAACAGGTGTGGATTTGCCCGGAGAAGCTTCCTCGATTATGCACAAGCAGGAGAATGTCAAGGCTGTAGAGCTGGCAACCATGAGCTTTGGGCAGTCCTTTCAGATTACACCGCTGCAGCTGCTGCGGGCTGCCAGTGCGGCGGTTAATGGTGGTACTTTGGTGACACCTCATTTCGGACTTTATGCAACCGATGAAGAGGGAAAACAGACAAAGAAATTTATCTATACAACAAGGGAAAATGCAATCCGGAAGGATACCTCGGAAACCATGAAGGAGCTGTTAGAGGCAGTTGTGGCAGAAGGCTCCGGAAGCAAGGGTCAGGTAGAGGGTTACCGCGTTGGCGGGAAGACCGCAACCTCCGAAAAGCTTCCAAGAGGAAATGGAAAATATATTTCTTCCTTTCTTGGATTTGCACCGGCAAATAATCCTCAGATTATTGGAATTATTCTGATTGATGAACCGGTGGGAGTATATTATGGAGGAACAATAGCAGCTCCGGTAATGTCGGAAATGTTTTCTAATATTCTGCCTTATCTGGGAATAGAGGCTGATTATGCAGAAGAAAAGGAGCAGACAGTGTTTTTTTCAGATTTTGAAGATACAGTAGAGTAGAAACCGCAGGAATAATGCATAAGAAGGTTGATAAAATGAAAAAAAAGAATTATACTACTAGGGTATATGTCTGACAGGACATACAAGGTCTTGTGTTTTAAAATCGGTTTAAGACACATAAATAAGAATTACAAAAGGGTAGGAAAGATTATGAAATATGATTTTACAGTATTAGCACCAGTGTTGATTGCGTTTGGTATCAGTGTGGTTTTAAGCCCGGTTATGATACCTTTCCTGAAAAAATTAAAGTTCGGACAGTTTGTGCGGGATGACGGACCGGAATCCCATTTAAAGAAATCCGGAACGCCAACCATGGGCGGTCTGATTATTTTATGCAGTATTGTTATCACTTCACTGTTTTATATGAAGAGTAATCCAGTTATTCTGCCGGTACTGTTTGTAACGCTGGGATTTGGTCTTGTGGGTTTTTTAGATGACTATATCAAGGTTGTAATGAAGCGTTCCATGGGACTCCGCGCATGGCAGAAGATGGCGGGACAGTTTGTAATCACAGCTGTGTTTGCATACTATCTGGCAAATTATACAGACGTCGGGACAAAGATTATCATTCCGTTTACTCATGGATATGAGCTGGATTTGGGCTTCTGGTTTTATCCATTTCTGTTTTTTGTTGTGATAGGAACCGTAAACGGAACGAATTTCACAGACGGACTGGATGGTCTGTTATCATCCATTACCGTTTTAACCTCCACCTTTTTTACTGTGGTGGCAATTGGAACGGCATCCGGGCTGGAACCCATTACCTGTGCTGCAGTTGGGGCTTTGTTAGGCTTTCTTGTCTATAACGTGTATCCGGCTAAGGTGTTTATGGGTGATACGGGCTCACTGGCGCTGGGAGGACTGATTGCGTCTACGGCGGTAATGCTCCGCATGCCGCTTTATATTATAATTGTAGGCTTTATCTATTTTGTGGAGGTTCTCTCTGTTATAATTCAGGTTCTCTACTTTAAAAAGACCGGAAAAAGAGTCTTTAAAATGGCGCCGATTCATCATCATTTTGAGTTATCCGGATGGCCGGAGACAAAGGTGGTTTCTATTTTCGCAATTATTACAGCGATACTCTGTCTCGTGGGTCTGGTGGCATTGTAGTATAGTATATTCAGTTAATAGAATTGTATAAATGAAAGAAACGTATGGAGGATATTATGGATTTTCATAAGAAGGTACTGATTGCCGGTACAGGTAAAAGCGGAATTAACGCAGGTAAGCTATTGCTGGAAAAGGGAGCAGAGATTGTCTTTTATGATGACAATGCTTCCCTGGATATAACGAAGCTGCTGTCTCTGTTTGAGGATGCGGAGAGAATCAGCGTTGTGCTGGGAGAGGTAAATGAAAAAATACTTTCCAATATTGATTTAATGGTAATCAGTCCGGGAGTGCCGGTGGATTCGGATGTGGCAAATGCAGTCCGGGATGCCGGAATCCCTATCTGGAGTGAAATAGAGCTTGCCTATCATGCAGGTGCCGGACATTTGGCTGCCATAACGGGAACTAACGGGAAGACTACCACCACTTCCCTTGTGGGAGAGATTTTTGCTGCATATACGGATAACAGTTTTACGGTTGGCAATATCGGGATTCCTTATACAGAGGTAGCCCTTCAGATGGATGGAGACTCCTATACAGTTGCAGAGGTATCTTCCTTTCAATTGGAGACAATCGTAGATTTCAGACCGCATGTCAGCGCAGTATTAAATGTAACTCCGGACCATCTGAACCGGCATTACACAATGGAAAATTATGCTTCGGTGAAGCTGGATGTTTGCAAGAACCAAAAGGAGGAGGATTACCTCATATTAAACTATGATGATGAGCTTACGAGGGCAATGGCAGAGGATAAACGGGTAAAGGCAAGGGTAGTATTCTTTAGCCGGTTACATAATTTGGAAGAGGGTATCTGCCTGCAGGATGATGCCATTGTAATAAGGGAGAATGGAACAGAAACCAGAATCATTGACACAAAGGATTTGATTCTGCTTGGAGGACATAATCTGGAAAATTATATGGCAGGGATTGGAGTTGCCCATTATATGGGAATTCCGATGGAGATTATTGTCTCAGCCTTAAAAACCTTTAAGGGTGTTGCACACCGCATTGAGTTTGTGAAAGAGGTAAATGGTGTTGCATATTATAACGATTCAAAGGGAACCAATCCGGATGCCGCCATTAAGGGAATCCAGGCAATGAACAGGAAAACCGTATTGATTGGCGGAGGTTATGATAAGGGAGTTGCCTTTGACGACTGGATAAAGGCCTTTGACGGCAAGGTTAAGAAGCTGGTTTTGCTGGGACAGACAGCACATATGATTGCAGATACGGCAGCAAAGTATGGATTTACGGAGGTTGCTTTTGCAGATGACTTAAAACAGGCAGTCAAGTTATGCTTTGAGACTGCCGAGCCTGGCGATGCGGTACTGCTTTCGCCTGCATGTGCCAGCTGGGGAATGTTTGATAATTATGAACAGCGCGGAGATATGTTTAAAGAATTTGTTAATGAGTTAGGAGCATAGCATATGGCAGAAGGAAGGCCGCAAAATTCTAACAAACGAATAAGGAAAAGAAGGGGTTCTGCCTTTTTTAAAAGCAGTTTTTTTGACTATTCTTTATTGTTTATTGTCCTGTTTTTAGTTGCGTTTGGTCTG
>JAXVOW010000118.1:0-10317 GCA_037301995.1 bacterium
TGGACGATTGATGAGGCAAATGCTTCTGTTACGTTTCCCTCCCTTGGTTCGGAAACCAGATATATTACGGTTGTCACAAAAATATTAGACGAAAAAAGCCAGTCTATGATTGCCAACAACCAGAATAAATGGAACGACGGTGACTGGGTAACGGCATACAACAGGGCAAAGCTTACATGGGATGGAAATTCTGTTACAGCAGACGCATCAAGAGGCTTCCAGTATAAGACCCCTGAATTGATTACCAAAAATGGTACGATGAATGGGGATGGTACCATTGACTGGATTATTTATTTTACTTACCAGAATCTGACCCAGGAGTCAATTAATATTACAGATACCCTTCCGGAAGGATTGGAATATGTAGAAGGCTCCATGGAGATTATGGAAAATACATGGACCAGCGGGACGAAGGTAAAACAGGACCCAAGTGTCAGCGGAAATACCATGTCCCTGACTATTGACAATACCTCGTCAGAGGCATTGCAATATTATCTGGACCGTAATTTTGAAGTACATTACAAGACGAAACAGACAAAGTTAGAGGATGCCAACATCCATAAAACATATACCAATAATGCGACGGCAACCGTGAACTACGAGGGTGATGTTGAGATAACGGATACGGCGACAAAGACGGTTGAGGGCGAAGTCGGAGGTACTTTGGGAAAAGAAGCGGCTTATCAGAATGGTAATGACTATGTAGACTGGACGGTTACCATTAATGAAGGCGGCTATACCATGAATGTGAAGAATCCGGTCATCCGGGACCATTTAGAATCCTATTTTGATTATGTGGAGAATTCTGCAAAATTGTACCGGGTGGAAAATGGAACGAAGACAGAGGTGACAGATTTCTCTGTTGCCGTGATTAACAATGATATGGTGGTTTCTCTGCCGGATATTGTGGATGAAACATACGAATTTACATTCCAGACAAGATTTAATGTGACGGCATCAAGACTGACGAATGAGACTATTAAGAATACAGTTGAGTTTGAAGGGGATGCTTATCAGGAATCGGTTACCTCCAATGAGGTAAAGAATGTGAGTTTTTCTTCTTCTTCTGCCGGAGCATATTTTGAAAAGGAATTGCGAATCAAAAAGGTAAATAAAGATGGAGAGGCTTTAGCCGGTGCTACCTTTGAGCTGTATTATAATGGTAATTACGTTACAACGGTTACCACTGGCGATGACGGATATGCGGTATTTAAGGGCGTGAATTCCAGCACCACAGGATATAGCTATATTCTGAAGGAGACGACAGCGCCAGACGGATATGAAAAAAATGATGAGGACATTGAAGTTGTGATTACGGACGCAAAGCTTCAGTCGGAAAGTACCGGTGTTCGGTATTATGAAGAGTCTATAACCAATACATCCATTAATGAAGAGGTAAGTACAGCTTTTTCTGTCTATAAAACTGGGGAGAAAAATGCTGCTTTATCCGGTGCAGGCTTTACCGTATACAGCGATGCCGCCTGTACAACTCCGGTGGCAGTTAAGACCACTGGTGCAGATGGTCTCATTAGCTTTACAGTCAAATACAGTAAAAATGAAGAAACAAGCTATTATGTGAAAGAGACCACCGTGCCAGACGGATATCAATCTGCCGGTACGGATACCGTGTATAAGGTTACAATCAGTGCGGATGGTCAGATTACATGCCAGAATCTGGATACCAATGCTGGAGTGACCATGGATACCGTAAATGGACAGAACAATGTAATATCCTTAACCAATACAAAATCAAAGGGCTCTCTGGTTCTTACAAAGGTGGAAGCTGGAAGCAGTAATATCTATGTAATGGGAGCAGCCTATACACTTTATGCCGACCCACAGTGCAGTGATGAGGTAGACACGAAAACAACAGATGCAAATGGAAAAATTGAATTCACAAATCTGACTCTGGGGCATACATATTATTACCGGGAGACCTCTGCGCCAACAGGCTATCTGCTTGACGATACCGTACATTCCATCACAATCGGTACCGGTAAGGAGCATGAAGATGTGTCAGCTTCTGCAACCGTTGAGGATGAGAAGGCATTGGGCTATATTCAGATTACAAAAACGGATGATACAGCAAAGGCAAACAGGCTTGCGGACGTTGTCTTTGAATTATATAAGGAGGATGGAACCACACCATATCCGGATGCTTCCGGTCAGCTGACGGCAACCACGGATTCAACAGGAGTGGCAACCTTCCAGAATATTCCGTTTGGCACCTATGTTGTAAAGGAAGCTTCAGCACCAGAGGGATATATTGCGAATACAGCAGGAACAACGGTTACGGTCAGCACTATAACCGGAAATAAAATTACAGTTGTCAATCAAGTGATTCAGTTCAGTATTCGGGTGATTAAGCAGGATGATAGTGGAAATCCATTGTCAGGAGTATACTTTACGGTGAAAAATACAGCTACAGGAGCAACTGTTGCCGGTGGCGAAACTGGTGCAGATGGTACCATTACCTTTAGCAATCTTCCATATGGAAATTATGCGGTAACAGAGACGAAGGGTTTGCCGGGATACACGGTTGATTCTACGCCACAATATATTACCACAGGAGAGATAGTAAATGATGGAGTTGTAGAGAAGACATTTGTAAATGAGAAGCAGAGTGCCACAATCAGGTTCAGAAAACGGGACAGCGATGATAAGAATGTATATCTGGCCGGGGCAGAATTTTCTGTCTATAACAGCTCCGGTGAACTGGTGCAGACTGTTGTGTCCTCTGAGGATACCGGTACCCTTGGTGAGGTTGTTATTGAAGACCTGATTTATGATACCTATACAATTAAAGAGACAAAGGCGCCAAATAAGTATCAGCTGGATACGACAGAATGGAAGGTTACAGTGGACAAAAATGATACATATGCGCTGGATTATGGTTTGCTGGCAGACAATGGGGAAGCTTATATTGACAATACAAAGATTCCTAATGCAATCGAGTATATGTCCTTTAAGGTGAATAAGAAAGACCAGGCAGGAACTCCTTTATTGGGTGCAAAGTTTAATCTGTTAAGAAAATATACAGGAGAAGAGTATAAGGTTATCTCGACAGCTTATTCGGATGAAGATGGTATTGTAGAATTTTATAATATTGCAGTTGGAGATGACCCTGCTACTACAATGTATAAGGTAGAAGAGGCAGAACCGCCAGCCGGCTATGAAAGAGAGGAGGTATATTATAAAGAATATACCTATGAAGAGCTTCCGGCAGCTTCCTATGCCAATATGGCAATCGGTCACGAAAAAATGCTTGACAGCTTTGAAAATGTTCCGACAATCGATACATATCAGAACACACAAATCCTGGGAGCTATCCGTGTGACAAAGACTGGTACAAATACAACCAACAAGCTTTCCGGTGCAGAGTTTACACTATACAAATACAATGCTGTCAGCAGCAAATATGAGGTATACAAGGACAAAGATAACCAGGATTATATTGTTACAACGGATGCAACAGGTACTGCGATTTTTGAGGATTTGCCATATGGTACCTATATGGTGAAGGAAACCAGGGCGCCAAAGGGATATGTGTTAAATGCGGCAAATCAGAAAATAGTGGTTATCGATGCAGCAACATTCCCAGATAATGACCAGGCTGCTGTCCAGGTGAATTTTGTGGATACAGCTATCAGCGTATCGGTTAACAAATTTGCAGTAGGCGGTTCGTCACAGATTTCCGGTGCAGTATTGGAGTTATATGAATCCGGGGATACGGATTTGAAAAACTGCCTGCAGTCATGGACCACAACAAATAACGCACAAAAATTAACCTATAGCAATTTAGAGGTGGGAAAGACCTATTTTATACATGAGAAATCAGCACCGAATGGATATGCCATGTCTGAGGATGTGTATTTTACCATTAACAGCAATGGTTCCATTACTTATGTAAGAGGTGCAAATGGTTCCGTCAGTGGCAGTAACGTCATAATGAGGGATGCCCCAATTACTTTAAGGATTTTAAAACAGGGGCTTGATACAACCACTGGTGTAAGTAACAATCTTGCCGGTGCTGCCATTTCACTGATTGATGATGCCACTGGTAAGAAGGTGTATAGCTTTACCTCCACCACAACAGCACAGACTATTCCTTCTGATAAGCTGTCTGTGCCTGCAAGCGGATACCATTATTATACGGTTCATGAAGATAGTGCTCCGGGTGGATATGCCTTAACTGCAGACATCAAAATTGCAATTGATTCAGCAGGCAATGTATATGCAGTGAGGGAGGATGGAACGGTAGGCGCTGAACTGACGAATAAAACTGTGACAATGACAGATGAAGCCTATGTCAACTTCTATTTTGCAAAGCGTGATGCGGTAACAGGAGAAGCACTGGCAGGTGCATCCTTTACAATCAAGGATAAAACAGGTGTTGTAAAAGCAGCGTGGGTTAGTACAAATACACCGAAGAATGTGCAGTTAGAGCCGGGAGAGGGATATGTCTTTACAGAAGAGTCCGCACCGGCTGGATATGAACTGGAAGAGCCAATTACCTTTAATATAGTGCAGGGCACTCCAAATTATATACAGATTGTTAAGGGCAATGATTATAATCTGAGTGCAAATTCCCTGACATTGACCAGTCGTGATGCGAGAATTACAGTAAGGTTTGTAAAATGGAGCGACCAGTATCAGCCTCTGGCTGGAGGAACCTTTGAACTCCGTGAATCGGATGCTGATGGAACTATTGGAAAGCTGCTGGATACATTTGAGTCAACTGGAGAGACTATGACTCTGGATAATCAGAACTTTACGTTGGGTGGTTATTATGTCATTGTGGAAAAAGAGGCACCGGAAAATTACAATATAACGGAGCCTGTGTATTTCCATATCCGGAATGATGGTAAGGCTGAGGACTTGGATGGAAATCTGATAGATAGTAATCTGGTAATCTTTATTGATGGAGAGAAACAGGTGAGCTTCCAGAAGGTGGATGCTGTGACCGGAGCTCCTGTGACAGGTGTACAGCTGAGAATTGTGTCATCTGAGGATGGAGACTTTACAGTTCAGAATTGGACGACAGACGGTACGGCAAAATATTTCGGGTATAGTATGTTTAAGCGGAATGTGACCTATACTTTGATGGAGGCTGCAACTGTAAATGGCTATACATATGCCGCATCCATTCATTTTAAGATTGATGATAATGGAGTGGTTTATGTAAATGACAAAGCACAGCAGACCAGTTCTATCGTTATGAAGAATACACCGTTTACTGTCAATGTTGAAAAATATGTTTTAGGAACATCAACACAGCTTGCCGGAGCAACCCTGCAGGTGTCTGATTCAAGCGGTACAGTATTGGAGCAGTGGGTATCGGATGGCAAACCGCACGCCCTTGAAACGAAAAAGCTGCATGTATCCCCAAATGGGAATGAATATGTCTACACCCTGTCAGAGATTAAGGCGCCGGAGTTATATGCACTGGCACAGCCTGTCCGGTTCGTGATTGACAGGAACGGAAACGTAAAAGCTGTATGATGAATATAGAGGAATTACCTTCCATAAGCAGGATGAGGATGGAAAGGAGCTGGCAGGAGCAACCATTACCATTACCTCTACACAGGACGGAGATTTTACACCGATATCCTGGATAAGTACAACAACGCCGAAGAATCTGGACATTGATTTATTTAAGAGAAATACAGATTATATTATGACGGAGACAACGGCACCGGCTGGATATGTCTATTCAGACAGTATTGTTTTCCGGATTGATGACGATGACGTTCTATATGTGAACGGTTCAGCTGTGACGGACAGAACTGTTATCATGGTGGATAAGGCGATTGAGCTTAAGATTTCTAAAAAAATAGCTGGAACAAAGGAATTCTTGTCCGGCGCAAAGCTTTCCATTGTTGACGAAGCAACTGGAAAGGTTGTCTATTCATGGAAGAGCAAGCAGAAAGCAGTCAGGATTCCGGCTGATAAGCTGGTGGCAAGCACAGATAAGGAACGAATCATTTATGTGCTGAAAGAGACAGAGGCGCCAGAGGGATATGAACTGGCTGAGGATATCCGCTTCTATATTGATAAGGACGGAAAGGTCTATACATTAGATGATGAATCATCGGTTGAGAATAAAAATAATACAATTACAATGTATGATGAGAAGATCGATGAAAGCAAGCAGACTACCAGTAAGAAGACTGGTGATACGTCACCGCTTAAACCGGTGGCAATGCTGTTTTTCTTATCTCTGACGGGATTTGGAATGACTCTGACTGTGAAACGCAGAAGGAGACGCTAAGAAATTCAGGCAGATATCTGATAAAGGAAAAATCTTTTATCAGTATCTGCCTTTATTTTTTTCTTTTCAAAAGGATTATGCTATGTTATAATTGTATAGATTGTGATAAGGCATAACCGAGACTTCTGAAGTGGATGCAGGAGCCTGTAGCCAGTTCAGTTGTTTCGGTGCTTTACCCAAGAAATATTTATTTTAAGGAGAACAGATTATGTACAAGAAGTTTGAAATGGAGCTTGCCGGCAGAACACTTCGCGTGGATGTTGGACGAGTTGCAGCACAGGCAAACGGTGCAGCATTTATGCACTATGGTGATACGGTTGTATTATCAACTGCCACCGCATCTGATAAACCGAGAGATGGAATCGATTTCTTTCCACTTTCCGTTGAATATGAGGAGAAGCTTTATTCTGTAGGTAAAATTCCAGGTGGATTTAATAAGCGTGAAGGCAAGGCAAGTGAGAATGCCATTCTTACCTCCCGTGTAATAGACCGTCCTATGAGACCATTGTTTCCTAAGGACTATCGCAATGATGTAACACTTAACAATCTGGTTATGTCAGTAGACCCGGAATGTTCACCGGAGCTTACAGCTATGCTGGGTTCTGCCATTGCAACAGCGATTTCTGATATTCCATTTGACGGACCATGTGCAACGACACAGGTTGGTCTGATTGACGGTGAGTTTGTATTTAATCCGAATGAGGCACAGAATGCGGTTTCTGATTTGAAACTGACAGTGGCATCCACTGCAGAGAAGGTTATCATGATTGAGGCCGGAGCGAATGAGGTTCCAGAGGATAAAATGATTGAAGCTATTTATGCTGCCCATGAGATTAACCAGCAGGTAATTGAATTTATCAATAAGATTGTGGCTGAGTGTGGTAAACCAAAGCATTCTTACACAAGCTGTGCGGTTCCGGAAGAATTATTCGCAGCAATCAAAGAGATTGTTCCGCCGGAAGAAATGGAAAAGGCAGTATTTACCGATGAGAAGCAGGAAAGAGAAGAGAACATCCGTCAGATTACGGAAAGATTGGAAGAGGCATTCGCTGATAAGGAGGAATGGCTGGAGGTACTTGGTGAGGCAATTTACCAGTACCAGAAAAAGACAGTCCGCAAGATGATTTTAGTTGACCACAAGCGCCCGGATGGACGTGCTATCACTCAGATACGTCCGCTTGCTGCTGAAGTGGATATCATTCCAAGAGTACATGGTTCGGCTATGTTTACCCGTGGACAGACACAGATTTGTAATGTGACCACTTTAGCGCCGCTTTCAGAAGCACAGAAGATTGATGGCCTCAATTTATTAGAGACCAATAAGAGATATATGCACCAGTATAATTTCCCATCTTATTCGGTAGGCGAGACAAAGCCATCCCGCGGACCGGGAAGAAGAGAGATTGGACACGGTGCGTTGGCAGAGCGTGCATTAATTCCGGTACTTCCTTCTGTAGAGGAGTTCCCATATGCAATCCGTACAGTGTCAGAAACCTTTGAGTCAAATGGTTCAACCTCTATGGCATCTACCTGTGCATCCTGTATGTCCCTGATGGCAGCAGGTGTGCCGATTAAGAAAATGGTGGCAGGTATTTCCTGTGGACTGGTAACCGGCGAGACGGATGATGATTACATTGTTTTAACCGATATCCAGGGCTTAGAGGATTTCTTTGGCGATATGGACTTCAAGGTAACCGGTACAAAAGAGGGTATTACCGCAATTCAGATGGATATCAAGATTCACGGACTGACAAGACCGATTGTTGAAGAGGCAATTAGAAGAACCAGAGAAGCAAGATTGTATATCATGGATGAGGTTATGTCCAAGGCAATTGCGGAACCGAGAGAAACGGTTGGAGCTCTGGCACCTAAGATTATGCAGATGAAGGTTGACCCGGAGAAGATTGGTGAGATTATCGGACAGCGCGGTAAGACAATCAACAACATAATTGAGGAGACCGGTGTTAAAATCGACATTGATGATGATGGAACTGTTGCGGTATGTGGTGTTGACCAGGCTGGCATTGACAAGGCTCTTAAGATTATTCATTCCATTGTGGACCCAATTGAGGTTGGACAGATATATGAAGGCAAGGTTGTCCGTATTATGAATTTTGGTGCCTTTGTAGAGCTTTCACCAAACAAGGATGGCTTGATTCATATTTCCAAGCTTTCCAAGGAGAGAGTTGCTAAGGTGGAAGATGTTGTGAACATCGGAGATACGGTTAAGGTTAAAGTACTTGAGATTGACCGTATGGGCAAGATTAGTTTAAGTCTGAAAGATGCAATAGAAGAAGCATAAAAGAAATGGAAAGTGCCGGTGTATTAAGAGAGAACTTCATGGTGGTAAAATATCTTAATGCACCGGCTCTTTTTTCTAAAAATGAAAGGAGAAGAATATGCAGTTTGGTTATTTTGATGAGGCGGCAAAGGAATATGTTATTACACGTCCGGATACTCCGGCACCATGGGCAAACTATTTAGGTTCACCGGCATATGGAGCGATTATTTCTAACAATGCAGGAGGCTATAGCTTTGAAAAAAGCGGTGCTCATGGAAGAATTATACGTTATATTTTTAATCAGTTTGACCAGCCGGGCAGATATATTTATTTAAGAGACGATGACAGTAAGGACTATTGGTCTGCTTCCTGGCAGCCAGTAGGCAAACCATTAGATGTGTACAAAAATGAGTGCCATCATGGAACCGGATATACCAATATCGTTGCAGAGTATGCAGATATTAAGTCGGAGGCGCTTTACTATGTGCCGCTTAATAAAACCCATGAGGTGTGGAGACTTAAGCTCACAAATAATTCAGACAGAAAGAGAAGTCTGTCTGCTTTTGGGTATTGTGAGTTTACAAATGACTGTAATTACGAACAGGATCAGGTAAATCTCCAGTATACCCTATTTATTACCAGAACATATTTTAAGCAAAATAAAATTTGCCAGACAATAAATGAGAATATCCATACGGAAGTGGATGGCAATCAGAATTCATGCCGTTTCTTTGGTCTTGCAGGTGGAGAGATTGCTTCCTATAATGGCGACAAGGAAAGCTTTATTGGAGGATATCATGGCTATGGTAATCCGATTGCAGTGGAGAATGGGAAGTGTGATAACACGCTGAATTACAATTCCAATGGCTGTGGTGCAATACACACAAAAATAGAGTTAGAGCCGGGTGAGAGCAAAGTCATGACCTTTGTGCTTGGCATGAAATCCGATAAAGAGGCAGATGCTATCCTTGCGGGATATAAAGAGACAGAGAAGGCAACAGAGGAAGAACTTAAAGAGCTAAAGGATTACTGGCATGGACAGTTGTCTCATCTTCAGGTAAAAACACCGTCAGAAAGCTTTAACAATATGATTAATACATGGAATGCTTATCAGTGTTTCATGACCTTTATCTGGTCAAGGGCAGCCTCTTTCACCTATTGCGGTTTGAGAAATGGTTATGGTTACCGGGATACAGTTCAGGATATTCAGGGTATTATTCATTTAAATCCGGAGATGGCATTGGAAAAAATCCGGTTTATGCTGTCTGCACAGGTTGACAATGGCGGGGGACTTCCACTGGTTAAATTTACCCACAATGCGGGACATGAGGATACCCCGGATGATGCCTCCTATGTAAAGGAAACAGGACATCCGGCATACCGCGCAGACGATGCATTATGGTTATTCCCAACAGTATATAAGTATATTGCAGAGTCTGGTAATGTTGATTTTATGGATGAGGTGATTCTTTTTGCCAATGGCGGAGAGGGAACGGTATATGAGCATTTAAAGCGGGCTATTGATTTCTCCATGAACCGTCTGGGAAATCATGGAATGCCGGCAGGGCTTCATGCTGACTGGAATGACTGTCTGCGTCTTGGAAAGCAGGGTGAGTCCAGCTTTGTGGCGATGCAGTTATATTATGCAATGACAGTGATTCGCGAGTTTGCGGAGCGTAAAAAGGATACGGAATATCTCACATATCTTGATAAGGTGCAGAAGGAGCTGGGAGATACTATACAGAAGTACTGCTGGGAAGAGGAC
>JAXVOW010000119.1:0-6442 GCA_037301995.1 bacterium
AGCAGAAGCTCCTGCAGGTGTGGAACTGCTTTCAGGAAGGAACAGCAGATTTCCTCCGCATCTGCCTGAATTTCAGGGGAGGAAGAGGATATGGTATCCTCCCTGCCATAAGCAAGGGCTAAAGCAACCTGTTTTTTCAATTTGTGATGAAGATTGGACAGCATTTGTCCTGTATAATATGCTGCATTGTTATTGTCCACATGTTCTGTGCTGAAATAGCCGGGAAACATGAGCTTTTTTAAATCATCAAGAATTTCAATGATAACACTCCGCACAGGAAGCTGTTTTTCAGATTTGCCGAGAAGCAAATCAGACTGGGTAAAGTTGTGGGTAATTGCATTTACAATATCCGGTAAAGTTTCGTTAAATTGTTCGTTCATTTTATCCTCCAAAAGGAAAATCCCTTTATTATTAGCATATGCTACTAGTATAACATAGGTTAGGAAAAGAAAAAACAGATAATTTAAAAGAAAAAATACTTGCAAAATATGAAACAGATGATACAATAGAAAAAATTCACAAATGTAAAAAACTTCTTATTTTTATTTGCGAAGTAATAGTGATTCATGTATAATAGGCTTACTATATGGTTAGGAATGAACTGGAAAAGAGGATAAAAATGAGAAAGGCACTGGATGTTAACAATATTAATCCGTTTTTAAAGGCTACGATTAGTGTTTTTGAAAATGTTACGCAGCTGAAGCTTACGATTGGACGGCCGGCGTTAACTGATTTTTCATTTGAAAAGCCAACCTATACGATAACCGTTGGTGTTGTTGGCCAGATGAAGGGACAGGCTGTGCTGGCAATGGAGTTAGAGCATGCGAAGGAGATTGCCAGTAAAATGATGTACGGCATGCCTGTGACAGAGTTAGACGAGATGGCATGTTCCGCATTGAATGAGCTTAGCAATATGATTATGGGCAATACCGCCACAATGTTTTCTACACAGGGCAGGCTGATTGATATTACCCCACCAATATCCATGCTGGGTACTGATTTACAGATTAAGTCAGATATCGACCCGATTTGTGTTCCTATGATGCTGGATGGGGAAGAATATTTACAGCTGTACATTTGTGTATACGAAGAATAAATAAACGAATTAAAGAAAGGCAGAGAGAATATGAGTAAAATTATTGGAAAAGGCATTACCTTTGACGATGTGTTGCTGGTTCCGGCATATTCAGAGGTGATTCCAAATGACGTTGATTTGAGAACACAGCTTACAAAAAAGATTCAGTTACAGATTCCGCTTATGAGCTCTGGCATGGATACTGTTACAGAGCACAGAATGGCAATTGCCATGGCAAGACAGGGTGGTATTGGTGTCATTCACAAAAATATGTCCATTGAGGCACAGGCTGAAGAGGTTGATAAGGTAAAGCGTTCTGAAAATGGTGTCATTACCGACCCGTTTTCTCTTTCACCGGAGCATACGCTGGATGATGCAGATAAGCTGATGGCAAAGTTCCGGATTTCTGGTGTTCCAATCTGTGAGGGAACAAAATTAGTAGGTATTATCACAAACCGTGATTTGAAATTTGAGACAGATTATTCAAAGAAGATTAAGGAATCCATGACCTCTGACGGTTTAATCACTGCAAGAGAGGGAATTACATTGGAGGAAGCCAAGAAAATGCTTGCGGCAGCTCGTAAGGAGAAGCTTCCAATTGTGGATGAGAACTATAATCTGAAAGGCTTGATTACTATTAAGGATATTGAGAAGACAATCAAATATCCAAATTCTGCAAAGGATTCCCAGGGAAGACTGCTCTGTGCAGCGGCAGTCGGGGTAACTCCGGACATCACAGACCGTGTGGATGAGCTGGTAAAATCCAAAGTAGACGCTGTGGTAATTGATACGGCACATGGACATTCTGCCAATGTATTAAAGACTTTTAAGCTGATTCGTGATAAATATCCGGATTTACAGGTAATCGCTGGTAATGTGGCTACGAGAAGTGGTACGGAAGCCATGATTAAAATGGGTGTGGATGCAGTGAAAATTGGTATTGGTCCTGGTTCCATCTGTACAACCCGTGTGGTAGCAGGTATTGGTGTACCTCAGATTACTGCCATTATGGAAGCATATGACGTAGCAAAGGAATATGGGATTCCGGTTATAGCAGATGGTGGAATTAAGTATTCCGGTGATATTACCAAGGCGCTTGCGGCAGGTGCCAATGTATGTATGATGGGAAGTCTCTTTGCAGGTACGGATGAGTCACCTGGAGAGTTTGAATTATATCAGGGACGTAAATATAAGGTATATCGTGGAATGGGCTCCATTGCAGCCATGGAGAATGGAAGCAAAGACCGTTACTTCCAGTCCAATGCAAAGAAGCTGGTTCCGGAAGGCGTAGAGGGACGTGTCGCTTATAAGGGAACTGTGGAGGATACAGTGTTCCAGCTGCTGGGTGGACTTCGTTCCGGTATGGGATACTGTGGTGCAAAGACCATTGAGGATTTGCATGCAAATGCACAGTTTGTTGAGATTTCAGCAGCTTCCCTGAAGGAGAGCCATCCGCATGATATTCAGATTACGAAGGAAGCGCCGAACTATTCGGTAGAGTAATGGAATTTTAGAAAAGAAAATGGCGGTTGTGTCTGTGAGGCTATATCATAGATGCAGCCGCCATATGTTTTTTGGCTCTATGCCAGGAGCGGGATGCTGCGCAAAAAGGGGGAAGACAAAATGAAAAAAAGAAGGATGAATGGGATAAAGAGGATATTGACTGTTGTCTTTATCTGTTTTGTTCTGGTTAATGAACCGGCTGGCAGAAAAGTTTATGCCGTGGAGGGAACTCCGCAGGAGACAGTCGCTGTATCGAACAAACAGGAATTTTACGAGGCAATTGGCAGACAGATAAGAGAGCATAAGAGCCTTGTGTATTACGATACATATGAAAATGCGGTAGGAACCGATTTTCAAAGGGCTTTTGATGATTACTATTTCCATCATGATGCAGAAAACCTGTTCAATAGTGGAAGCTATCTGGGGAGATATATAGAGGATGGCTATATGGAATCCTGGCATGGGGATTTTTCGGATGACCACAACTGCCAGATTCGGGTTAAGCTTGCATATAAATACGATAAAGAGGTATTAGATGAATATTGGAAGGAGATGAAGGAAGTAGCAGCCGCATTGAAGGGGGAATCCGATTATGAAAGTGTGAAGGCAGTTCATGACTATCTGATAAATAACTATGAGTATGACGAAAATTATAAAAACTATCTTGATTATGAAGGATACCGGGATGGAACCATGGTATGCCAGGGATATTGTATGGCGGCATTTCTGCTTCTTTCTGAAATGGATATACCGGTTAGAATTGTTACTGGTGCTTCACAGGATTATCAGGCAGATTCAAATCATGCATGGAATGTTGTGAAGGTGGAAGGACAATGGTATAACATGGATGTAACCTGGGATGATAAAGGGGGAAGAAGGCGTCCGGACTATACATTTTTTCTCAAAAGCGATGCGGACTTTTATAAGCACACCAGGGATGGCTGGTATGATTATGACAAGGATATGGCGCTTGTTTCCTATGTTAAGCCGAATCAGCCGGGGCTGGCACCTTTGTTTATTCTGATAGCGGTGCTTGTAATAGTTGCAATATGTATAGTAAGGAGAAATAGGGAAAAAACTGTATAAAACGGATAAAACTGGGAATTATTATAAGGAAACGTGGTGGAAGACTTGATGGACTTTCAGGTACGATGACCATGAATGCAAGGAGGTTGCTTATGGAAGTTGAGTTTAAGAACAGCAAAACGAAAGAAAACCTTATGAGAGCGTTTGCCGGTGAATCCCAGGCGAGAAACAGATATACCTATGCGGCAGAGCAGGCACATAAACAGAAGCTTTATGTGTTAGAGGAAGTATTTAAATTTACGGCAGAACAGGAGAGGGCTCATGGAAAAGTATTCTATGAATTTTTGACAGAGCTGTCAGGGGAAAATATTGAAATTGACGGTTCGTATCCGGTGGATATTAGCGAATCCTTAGAGGAGCTTCTCGGCATGGCGGAGCATAACGAAAACGAGGAACATGACAATGTTTATCGGGCATTTGAGGAAATGGCAAGACAGGAAGGCTTTCAGAAGATTGCAGGAGCCTTTCATATGATTGGAAAGGTTGAAAAGGTACATGCGGACCGTTTTGCACAGTTCAAGAAATGGATGCAGGACAACCAGCTGTTTGTATCGGATGTGTCCACCACATGGATGTGTTTAAACTGCGGGCATGTGATTGATGCCAAGGAGGCGCCGGAGGTATGCCCGGTTTGTGGTGAAAATCAGGGCTATTTTGTGCGTATTACACTGGCACCTTATTCGTCATAAATCTATCCTGGTTTTGCCGCAAGGATAAGAATTTTTAGAAATAGGAATTGAACAACCGCTAAAATTAGAATATAATACACATAAACATGTCCTTTTGCATAGCTATAATTAATATCTGATTTTGCTGTGCAAAGGGATAATTTCAGGAGGAAGATATGATTAATACATTAGTGGAGAAAATTTCGGTTTTAAATGCGCCGGTTGTGGTTGGTTTAGACCCGATGCTTGGTTATGTGCCGGAGCATATTCAGAAGAAAGCGTTTGAGGAGTATGGTGAGACCCTGGAGGGGGCTGCCGAGGCAATCTGGCAGTTTAATAAGGCAATTGTAGATGCTACATATGATTTGATTCCGGCAGTAAAGCCGCAGATTGCAATGTATGAACAGTTTGGAATACCGGGACTTACAGCCTTTGCGAAGACATGTGAGTACTGCAAATCAAAGGGGCTGGTTGTAATCGGAGATATAAAGCGGGGGGACATCGGTTCTACCTCCGGTGCTTATGCAACGGGGCATCTGGGAAAGGTACAGGTGGGAACCAGGAGCTATTCCGGCTTTTCGGAGGATTTTGTCACGGTGAATCCGTATCTTGGAACCGATGGTGTGAAGCCCTTTGTAGATGTCTGTAAGCAGGAAAATAAGGGGATTTTTGTACTGGTTAAGACCTCAAATCCTTCCTCAGGAGAATTTCAGGACCAGTTGGTAGATGGAACACCACTTTATGAGCTGGTGGCAAAGAAGGTTGTAGAGTGGGGAGAAGAGTGTATGGGTGATACCTACAGCAATGTAGGCTGTGTTGTAGGCGCTACCTATCCGGAGATGGGAAAGATACTTCGTAAGCTGATGCCGAAGACCTACATATTAGTGCCGGGGTATGGTGCCCAGGGCGGTAAGGCAGAGGATTTGGTGCATTATTTCAATGAAGATGGATTGGGTGCCATCGTTAATTCTTCCAGAGGAATTATTGCAGCCTATAAGCAGGAGAAATATGCTTCCTTTGGGGAACAGAATTTTGCAGATGCTTCCAGACAGGCAGTAGTGGATATGATAGAGGACATCACAGGAGCCATTTCAAAACGGTAACACGAGAAAGCCTTTAATTGGATGTATGAAATGACAGATAAATTAATAGAGTTAGGAGAATAGCATGAGTGCGTTAAAGATGACAGCAAAGGTTAGAAGTCAGGTGCAGCTTGCCAGTGATATATACAGCCTTGTTTTATATGCACCAGAGATTGCGGAACAGGCAAAAGCGGGACAGTTTGTATCGTTATATAGTAAAGATGGAGCAAATTTGTTACCGAGACCTATCAGTTTATGTGAGATTGACCACGAGAGTGAAACTATCCGGCTGGTGTACCGGGTGGTTGGAAAAGGAACAAAGGAATTTTCAGCCCTTGCGGAGGGAGATACGGTTGATATAATGGGACCGCTGGGCAATGGCTTTACCCTGAAGGACAAGCGGGCTATCCTGATTGGAGGAGGAATTGGAATTCCGCCGATGCTGGAGCTTGCAAAGGAATTAAACTGTGAAAAGAATATTGTTTTGGGCTTCCGGGATGAGACCTTTCTGCTGGAAGATTTGGAGCCCAGGGGAGAGGTGTATATTGCCAGTGAAGACGGCAAAAATGGTGTAAAGGGCAATGTACTGGATGCTATCCGGGAATATGAAATCAAGGGGGATATCATTTACGCCTGTGGGCCAACGCCGATGCTCCGTGCCATTAAGGAGTATGCGTTTGCCAATCATATGGAAGCGCAGCTTTCTCTGGAAGAGAAAATGGCATGTGGAATCGGTGCCTGTCTGGCATGTGTATGCCAGTCTGCTGAGGTAGACGACCACAGCCATGTTCATAATAAACGGGTCTGTAAGGATGGCCCGGTATTCGATGCACGGGAGGTGGAATTATAATGAAGCTTTCGGTAAATATTGCAGGTGTGGAATTTAAAAATCCGGTAACCGTAGCTTCCGGAACCTTTGGCTCCGGTGCAGAATATGGGGATTTTGTTGACTTAAGTAAATTGGGTGCTGTTACCACAAAGGGAGTTGCCAATGTACCGTGGCAGGGAAATCCAACTCCGAGGATTGC
>JAXVOW010000120.1:0-18099 GCA_037301995.1 bacterium
CCCAGTTCAACGTCTTTACTTCTTGAACTATCAGTCAATAATGAATCTCGTTTCAATTTCTATTCCTCCAACATCTCCAGGTAACTGTCTAGTCTCCCTTTTACATATCTCGCAAACAGCTTTTCCATTACACTAAGGTTATGTTTCACATGGTATTCATCGAAAGCACGATAATAAGAACTCCTATCTGTAAATTTAATATCAATCGGTGGATACCCGGCTTTCATCAATTCCAGATTCACAAGCAGACGTCCAGTTCTACCATTCCCATCAATGAACGGATGAATCCCCTCAAATTCTATATGAAACCGGGCGAGCCTGGGAATAATATGCTCTGTACTATTCCTATAGGTTTCCAACAACTGCTCCATCATAGGCTGAATCAGATACGGCTGCACAGGCTCATGCTTTGCCCCCATTATTCTTACCGGAATCCTTCGATAAACGCCACGGTCATCCTTTTTATCCGCTAATACCAGATAATGAATCTGTTTGATAACATTTTCTGATAAAGGTATCTGGGCTTTTACCAAATCCCGTACAAAATCAAACGCCTCTTTGTGTCCGACTGCTTCTATGTGATACTTTAACGGTTTTTGGTCAATGGTTAATCCACGCAATACCATATCCGTTTCACGCAAGGTCAGTGTGTTTCCTTCAATCGCATTGGAATTATAAGTATATTCTACAACAAACTCCTCCGTCAGCCGTTCTACTTCCCCTTCTGTCAAAGGACGTCTGGAATCCAGTTCCATTTTCTTTCTATCTATGATGTCCAACAAACTTTCCGCCGTTTTAAATCGTCCATCCTCCGGCTTTTTCGCAACCGTTGGAATCAACCAGCTGCGTCCTTGACGGGTAACACCTGGAATCTTACCTTCCGAACATAATGTGCGTACCCTTCTATCTGAAATGCCCCACTTATCAGCGGCTTGCTTCACTGTCATATACATAAATCTGCACCTCTCTTTAAGGAACAGTATACCCTATTACCGGAACAATATCAACATTATCGGAATAATATTTTTCGCTTATCGGAATAATACAAAAACAATAGATACGATTATTCTCTTTAATCTGATAAATCGGAATTCATCTTCGTGTATAGATTAAATCTGTCATGCCATTATATGACTGTGTATTAAGTAATCTTAACTTAATCTCATGTTTTGCATTTTCAAAAAGTCGAATACCTGAACCCAAAATTGTGGGAATGACTGTGATATAATAGTAATCAATCAAATCTTGCCTCACCAACTGTTGAATAAGATTTGCACCGCCGCATATCCAGACATCTTTTCCGATTTCTTCTCGTAGTTTCTTTACCAATTCAACAGGACTTTCATCAGTAAAACGGATTTTATCAGAAGATGTATGTTTGTTATGTGTCACGACATAAGTTGTAAAATCATCATAAACCCATACGTTGGGGGAAAGCTCAGTGATAATTTGATAATATGTATTCCACCCCATCAAAACAGTATCAATGTCTTTCACAAATTCGGAATATGCGTCGATGTTGTCATCATTATTCCCCTGTCCAACTAGCCAATCAACACCGCCCTTGCTATCTGCAATATATCCATCAAGGCTCATCGCAATAAATAAACTAATTTTTCTCATGTTTCTGTATCTCTCCAAATCCCATTTTTACTCTATTCAACTCTACTAATAACTGATTTTGCTTTCACTATTATGTAATATACCATTCTTTCAAAGCAGGGCACAAAAGCAATCCAGAAATGAATCTGGTGGAAGGTGTAAATACTATTTACTCAATAATGCAATTGCTTCATCTACGGTAACACAATCAGCAAATCTTTTCGGCCACATCATTTCATTGTAATATCTGTAAGTTGTTTCTTTATCCATATAGACATTATCAAAGGTAGAATTTGCCCCCTTTGGAACAATAACCTTATATCCTTTCTCAAATGCTGATTTAATAGTCGCATCGATACAGAAATTCGTCTGCAAACCAACAATCATCAAAGTATCTTCTTTCTTTTCTTCTAAATAACCTGCGAACTCCTTATTTCCAAAACAGCTGTTAATATCCTTAATGTATCTCTTTTCACCCTCCATTGGAGCAACCTGTGTTGCAATTTCAAATTCGTCATCTCCAATGGAAAATCCTGTTCCTGGTCCATCATCATGCTGAAAGTATATTACTTCTTTATTATTCTGTCTGGCAGCATTAATTATTTTAACGGTATTCTCAATAAAACCATCAAAATCATATAGTCTGTCATCCGTGATTCCTTTTTGAATATCTATTACCAGTAGTTTCATAATACTGTTTCTCCTTTATAACACCTTTACTACCCACTTATAAGCAAATTTGAAATTATCTTTCCCCAGTTTTGATAAAACGGATTAACTTCTCCACATCATCAAAGTCATCATAATCGCCATTGATCCCCTTCCGATGATAGACAATACCAACCTTCTCATTTCGTTCAAGACAGTCTAAGAGCTCCTATTCGTAGCAATGTCCGCAATTTTTCTCTAGGGAACACTTTCTGTTTTCACACCAATTCTTGTCAGGGCATTCTCCCGAATTGCATCCGCTACAATGGTTGTTCTCACCGCATAAACAACAGGCTAATCCACATCTTGCTATTCCAAGTTCTCTTTTCATTGTAGTCTCCTCTAGATTCTTATTTATGCTTAACAGCACAACTTAACATTATGACCTGTTATCGGAAGCATATTCCCCCATATTAATATCATATTTACCAAATCCCGTACAAAATCAAATGTCTATCTCTACTTGATAGCAATCATCAATCAGAATATAATTACAGCTATATTTTTGACACATTTCAAGGTAATGTGCATTATCCTCAAGTACAGAATTCATGGTACACCCTGTATCATCAATGCGATGCTCAATTTCATTGGCATAGTCTTTTATAGCCGAAAAATGCTGTTCAATATAGTTTCTGCTCATTACAAGACAGTAATAACGAATTTCCTTCCGATACTTATCTGCAAAATCTTCTTTCCAATGAAACGGAATATAGCAGCCCTCTACAATAAGATTTTGCTTATTCTCAATAGCAGTTTTTATCATTTCCCTTACAATTGGCCATAAATAGACTTCTAATTCCTCATCATCCTCAGGTGTCAAGTCTGTGTTTCCACTCCGGATTAATCCCATTTTCAATAAATCAATAGATAAATATGGATATTGGTATTTTTCAAGAAGCTTCTGTGCCAGCAGGGTCTTGCCTGTGTGAGAAGCACCTGTAATCAAAATAATCATCGTTTTTTCTCCATAAGCCATCACCGGACTATCCTTGTTATGTTTTTTACATTCATTTATTATATCAAAAATCCCGTTATGCCTCAATTACTTATTGGCTTTCCGGTGTTACTTATCTCCTCAAAGAGTGAATTTTCATTATTGACATTTTCATAAATGTATGATAAAAAGCTATTATAAAACCTTTATTGGAGTGGATTTTTCAAGAGGATTCTTTTTTCGCCACGCAATTACTTCGAGTAGTTGTGTGGCTTTTTGTTTGCAAGGAGGAAAATGATGGAACAAACATTCATGAAAGAAAAAAACATACTACAGCTGGTATTATCCATGTCACTTCCAATGGTGATTTCTATGGCTGTTAATTCCCTATATAACATTATTGACAGTTATTTTGTAGCGAAAGTAAGCGAAAATGCTATGACAGCATTGGCGCTTGTATATCCAATACAAAATTTAATCAATGCTATTGCCATTGGTTTTGGAGTTGGCATAAACGCAATTATTGCATTTTATTTAGGCTCTGATGACCAGATTCAGGCAGACAAGGCAGCAACACAGGGAACATTTCTCAGCTTCATACACGGAATGCTGCTGTCACTCGTCTGTATTATGGGAACACCTGTATTTCTGAAAAATTTCTCATCAAATACAGAAATAATAGAATTGGCATTACTCTATGCAAACAGGGTCTTTTTGTTTTCACCGATTATCATGTTAGGCTTATCCTTTGAAAAGATTTTTCAGTCAATAGGTAAAATGAAAGTTACCATGTTCTGCATAATTTGTGGCTGTGCTGCCAACATTATTTTAGACCCATTAATGATTTTTGGAATTGGGTTTTTTCCAGAAATGGGTATTGCAGGAGCAGCATATGCTACGGGAATAGGGCAGTGCATTACCCTCATTGCATACCTGCTGTTCTATTTCTTTTGTCATACACCAATACATTTAAAATGGAAACATATGAATTTTGATACAACCATAGTAAAAAAATTATATTCAATTGGTATCTCGGCTACATTAAATCTTGCTCTGCCATCGTTGTTGATTTCCGTGTTAAACAGTTTGCTGGCATCCTTCTCGGAAAAATATGTCCTTGTTCTCGGTATTTATTATAAGCTGCAGACATTTATATATCTGACTGCCAATGGAATTATACAGGGAATCCGGCCATTAATAGGATATAATTTTGGTGCCCAGGAACATAGGCGTGTTAAAAAGATATTTCACACTGCATTGGCTATGAATATTGGAATGATGTTACTTGGAACAGTTTTATCATGGACCATCTCAGAAAAGCTGATAGGGTTATTTACCAACAATAACGAAACAATAGAAATCGGAATAACAGCACTGCATATCATTAGTCTGGGGTTTGTTATATCCGCAGTATCGGTTACCTGTTCCGGGGCACTGGAGGGATTGGGTAAAGGGTCTCCTTCCTTGTTTATTTCGCTTCTACGGTATATTATTGTCATTATACCGGCAGCATATTTATTCAGTCTGTTTGTTGGTGCAAATGGTGTATGGTATGCATTCTGTTTTACGGAATTTGTTTCGGCAGGATTTGCCGCTCTTATCTATAGAAATGCAGTCACTGGAAAGAATACACCCACATTGCCCTTATCTGCCCGCTGATTGTGTCATAATCCCATTTCTTATTGCTCCTGATTCGGCTATATGGGTCATTTACCAGAAATCCCTCCTGGTCATAACCGTAAATGACAATAAAATGTCCGGTTGTGGTAAAATCCCCCGGACCCATGGAGCAGATTATCATATGCCCACTTTCCAGATGGTTTTTCATAATTCCCTCATCCAGTGCTAGTTCTCCTGCCATCACTCCATACTGCGCTGCTGCATCCGTCATAAGATTCCATGAAGTTCCCGCTCCATATTCATAATAACCCATATCCATGCTATAACCGGCAATGGCATCCGGTGTGGCGTTTTCATTTCTGGTAAGGCTGAAAATCACCATGGACAGACAAGCCGGTCCGCATCCGGATAACCCAATGTTATCATCTCCATAGGGAACATATCCCCATCTTGCATCCCACTGCAAGAACAGTGGATGCTCTGCTGCTTTTTCCTCATCACTGATTCCGCCCTGTGCAACTGGCTCCGAATCCGGATAGTTCCTGACAAAATCCTGGATTTCGGGATTTTTTTCCAAAGCCTCCAGCATCGTCTCTGGATAAAGCGCCCGGTTTTCAAAAACTTCCTTATACGTATCCGTTTCTTCCAAATCCTTTGCAGACATCTGGCCTGCCCCAAAAGCATCATTCAATTGAGCCGCCAGAAATTTCATGGCAGTTCTCCCCGACACCAAAGCTGCCACAATAATGCATGTCCACACTGTTATCTGTAGAAGCCTTCTGATTCTGCGCTTTTTTCTTCTTTGTTTTATGCGTTCCCGTTTTATTCTCTCTTCCCTTGTCATAACCATTTCTTCCTCTCTTTTGTCCTCTTTCAATTATTTTACATAGAAAAAATTCCTGTTTTGATACATTGATTGTATCAAAACAGGAATTAACGCATTTTCGTTTTCTATTGAAAAAATGTTATGATTTCATTGTAAAATTCATACGATTTTCTGACAATCCACAGGAAACACCACAGTAAAGGAAATACTTTCATCCACACTTTCCGCCTTAATGCTGCCGCCATGCAGCTCCACAATTTCCTTTGAGATGGCAAGTCCCAGTCCAGTTCCTCCGGTCTTTGAGGAACGTGCCGAATCCAGCCGGAAGAACTGTTCAAAAATACGTTCCAGCTTTTCAGGCGGAATCGTCTTCCCCTTATTCCTCACCAAAATTTCCACCGTATTCTCTACCTGTTTCATGGAAAGAAAAAGAGCCGTATTTGCATAACTATAATTAACGGCATTGCGAATCAGATTGTCAAATACTCTTTCCAGCTTATCCGAATCACACAAAATCTCGATATCCGGAGCAATCTCTGTGTGCCATTCCAATTCCTTTTCTGCAAGAATTGGATAAAATTCACTGGCAATCTGCTCCAGCATCCTGCTTAAATTAATTCGCTCCACCTCCAGCGTCAGCTTTGAAAGATTAAAACGGGTAATATCAAAGAACTCATTAATCAACTCCTCCAGCCGCTCTGCTTTGTTCAAGGCAATTCCTGTATATTTTGCACGCAGTTCTTCGGAAATCTGCGGTTCATCCTGAAGCAGTGTCAGATACCCAATCACCGAGGTAATCGGTGTTTTCAAATCATGGGCGAGATAAGTAACCAAATCATTCTTTCTCTGCTCCGCCTCCCTTGCAATTCTCTCATTATTCAGAATATTTACCTTTGTCTGGTTCATCCTGCTTTCCACTTCTTTTAACGGTTCCGACAGTTCAATCAAGGTGGTATCCTCTTGATAAAACTGTTCTGTGGCATTTACCACCTCCTGAAAGAAAGAAAAGGTCTGCTTCCAGTAATGCAGTACAATGATAATTCCACCAAGCATGATATAGGCAGACAGAATAAAAATACGGTTCGTATCTGCCCACTGAACAAGCTTATAAAAGGGTTCATACCCATACCAGATGGTGGAATGGTAAAGCACATTTACCAGACAATACGCCAGAATCCCCAACAGGCCATATACAGCAATGGATATAAGAACCCGTAGAAGCATCTGCTGTTTCATTTTTTTCAAAGACACTCTAGTTTTCAATGGTATAACCAACCCCCCAGACTGTTTTCACATACCTCGGTTTTCTTGCGGGCTCCTGCAGTTTCTCCCGAAGCCTTGCAATATGCGCCATTACCGTATTATTATTGTCCAGATATTGTTCCCTCCAGACAGCTTCAAAAAGCTCCTCTGACGAAACCACACTTCCCCTATGCTCACATAAATACCACAAAATATCAAATTCTATCGGAGTCAATGTCAGCTCTTTCCCATTCAGTGTGCATTTATGGCTTTTCCTTGAAATGTGTAATCCCCGGACATCTATTTCCTCCAATTCTCTGACATCTGCGTCTGCTTGGTTATAGCGGGTAAATCTCCGAAGCTGGGTTTTGACCCGCGCCATCAGCTCCAGAGGATTAAAGGGCTTTGTAATATAATCATCTGCCCCCAGAGTCAGACCTGTAATTTTATCCATATCCTCAACCTTGGCAGTAAGCATTATGATAGGAAATAAATGCTTCTCCCGGATTTTCTGGCAGAGCATAAAGCCATCCATATCCGGCAGCATAACATCCAAAATTGCCAGGCTGAGATTCTCCCGTCCTACACAATCCAGGGCATCTGTCCCATTATAAAATTTGTATACCTGATAGCCGTCATTTTTTAAATAAACCTCCACCAAGTCCGCTATTTCTACTTCATCATCCACAATTAGTATTTTCTCGTTCATTTTTCCTCCTGCATATTATTTTCTATCCTAGTATATCACTTTCTTTCTGCTTCAGACAAAATATCTCTATTTTGGTTTCGTAAGGTCATAGCTCTCCCCTATCATCCGTTCCACATCTTTATCCGGCACAGTTCCATCCAAAATAATGGAATTCCAGTGCTCTTTATTCATATGATACGCCGGTATCACGGAATCAAATGCACTGCGCCAGAAATCCCGCCATTCCGGGTCGCATTTTACATTTAACCAGATAAACCCCTGCCGCTCATAAATGCACACAAAGGTTTTCTTATTCTTCTTGTGCCGCATCAATGTCCAGTTGGCATCATGAAAGGGATAATCCTCCATTACATCTTCATATGTATTACACAATGCAATTATTTCCGCCCTGGTTCTCATCATCTTTCTCCTTATTTTAAGCGCTTATGCTTATACGTTGTCTCTATAAATGGGAAAGAACCACAACATCCGCATCCTTTGAAAGCGGATTTCTTTTCTTATAATCAAAGAGACAATATAGCAATTCTTTCTTCTGTTTATCTTTTTTATCCTCTGATTGCTTAACTGCAATACTGGTAAAATCATCTGTATTACATATATTTTCTTCTATATCCGATATCCACTTGGCAGCCTCACAAACAATAGGTTCAATATGCATCATCCGTGCTGCAGACTTTGAATCATAGCCCTCCCCTGTAAGGACAATCTCTTCTGTTCCTCCATTTTTGAAAAATGCATGATAAACTGATTTTTCTATCGGTTCTTCTTTTGCCCAGGACGGGCGGCTCTTTGCATTTTCCCTTAAATAATAATCAAAAGTCAACAGGCTGTCCAGTATATCCAGCCTGAATTTCGGTCTGCCGCTCCTGTCATTACCTATCAAGCTTTCATCATGCACCGGCCTTTCTCCACATTTTTCAAACCGTTCCTTGCAAAACTCACGTAAAGCCTCATACCGCGCCTCCCGCTTGAAGCCTATTCCAAATAATTGCTTGTCCTCATAATAGCTGCCAATCGCCTCATAAAATGCATATGCCGACTGAAAAAACGGAATCAGGTAACGAAGCACATGTTCAAACTGTGCACTGTTATAATAAACCTCCACCATTTCTTCTATTTTCTTAAGGGCAAGAATCTCATCGTAGGTAATCCACTTCGTACTGAGCACCTCATAGGGCTGGACATCCTGATACTGAATCTCATAGTTTTTCACCTGTTCTCCCATATAAGAGCCCTTTAATACCTTCAAAAAACCTAACTGTAATTGATTCGGTTTCATTTCATAGGCATCATTAAATGATTGCTTAAATGTGACAAAATCCTCATGCGGCAATCCGGCAATTAAATCCAGATGCTGATGAATATTATGGAAGCCCCGAATTGTCAGCATCGTATCCCTCAATTTGTCTATATCCATTACCCGCCTGATTTCCTGAATGGTTTCCGGATTTGTGGACTGTAATCCAATCTCTAACTGAATCAGTCCCGGACGCATCTGCCGGAAAACCGCCAGCTCCTTTTCTCCAATTAAATCTGCTGCCACTTCAAAATGAAAATTTGTTATTCCGTTGTCATGTTCTGCAATGTATTTCCAGATAGCCAGAGAACGGTCCCGTTTACAATTGAAGGTACGGTCAATAAACTTCACCTGGGACACCTCATTATCCAGAAAAAACTGAAGCTCCGGTTCCACCAGCTCCATACTCCGGAACCGTACCCTTTTGTCAATAGAGGACAGACAATAGCTGCAGGAAAAGGGGCAGCCTCTGCTGGTTTCATAATACAGGATTTTATTTTCGAATTTAGATAAATCCTGATAAATAAAAGGTAAATCATCCAGGAACATAAGCGGTCTTACCGGATTTTGATGAATCTGACCATGCTCGTCACGGTAAATAATGCCTGAAATATCCCGATAGTCATTACTGTTATCTTTCCATGTCTTCACCAGCTCATAAAAAGTCACTTCCCCTTCTCCCTGGATAATCCCTTCAATAAAGGAATTCTCTTCCAAGACTTTTTCACTGTCATAACTTACCTCCGGTCCCCCTAACCAAATATGCACTTTGGGAGCAACCTTATGCAATTCCTTTGCAATGGTTAGAATTTCGTGAATATTCCAGATATAACAAGAAAAGGCAACGACAGCTGCCTTTTCCTGATACAATGACTGCAGAATCAAATCCAGATTGTGATTGATGGTATACTCTTTTACAACAAGCTCCATCTGCTCTGTATTCTTCGATTTCTCCTGTTTCCCTTCAAGGGTATCTCTATTCAGTTGTTCTTTTGCATAAGCTTCCAAATCATACACTGCCAGATTTGAGTGTACATATTTCGCATTTAATGCCGCCAGAACAATCTTCATTCGTTTCTCCTTCCAAAAACCATAGTTCAACAGACAATTTCAAATATGATTCCCCATGGCTCATGCCTTTCCCGCAAGATAATTAATAAACTGCTGTGCGGTACGACCAGAGATGCCACCGTGGGAAAGCTCCCATTTATTCGCCTCCGCACAAAGCTCTTCCTCCGTCAAGGTAATAGAAGGCTCCCTCTTAGCCAGCTCCGTCACAATATGGAAATATTCCTTCTGGTTCGGTCTTGAGAAATTAATGGTAACGCCAAAACGGTTCACCAGCGAAAGCTTCTCCTGCATCGTATCGGAACGGTGCAATTCGCCGCCGTCTCCATGTTCCATGTCATTTCTGTCATTCCAGGTTTCCTTAATCAAATGTCTCCGGTTAGAGGTCGCATATATCAACACGTTATCCGGTTTCGTTTCCACACCGCCCTCAATAACCGCCTTTAAAAACTTATACTCTATTTCAAATTCCTCAAAAGACAAATCATCCATATAAATGATAAATTTGTAATTACGGTTTTTTACCATGGAAATCACCGTAGACAAATCCTTGAACTGATGCTTGTAGATTTCTATCATCCGAAGCCCTCTGTCATAATACTCGTTGATAATCGCCTTGATACAGGTAGATTTACCTGTACCGGAATCACCAAACAGCAGACAGTTGTTAGCCGGTCTCCCCTCCACAAAAGCCTCTGTATTATCAATTAATTTCTTCTTCTGGATTTCATAGCCAACCAAATCCTTTAACAGTACGTTCTCTGTGTTGTTAATCGGGTAAATATCCACACCGCCTGTTATGTAATCACCACTGTCACCGTTTCCGGAAATGTCTGCGGAGCGGATACGAAATGCCTTATTAAGACCAAACATACCCACACCATAGTCTGCATAGAATTTCGTCACTTCCTGAAAAAATCCTTCTTCATTATCACATTTTTCTAATCTTTTTGACAAATCGCGCACTTTCGAGGATACATTATAATTATACATCCGTTCCTTTTTACCAATTGCCTTGTAATTGGAAATCGTGGAAAAACAATCAATGTCTAACTCTCTTTCAATCTCATAAAAATTGTAGTCAAATAACGCCTTAAAAATCTTAAAATCATTTTTGGCAAAATGATTGACACTGCCGTCATTGGCTCCCACCTTTTCACTGGTAAGAGTAAAGGAATTCTCATTCGTCATCAGCAAAAAGGTCAGGTAATTATGCCATAAATTATCATCAAATCCATAATCCGTTGCCAAATCTAACAATCTCTTAATCTCACCATAAATCCGGGTAATGAGACTTTCCTTGCTGATATGCTTCTTGTCCTTCATTTCCTCCAGCTTTGATGCACTAAACGCTGAAGAATTTCCCAGAACATTTTCTTTGTACCAATCAAAATCTTCAAAAATCTCTGCCAGCCTTTTTAAGATGCTGTTTTCCCCTAAATCTCTGTAAACAATCAATTTTGATACATACTTGTACATATCTACTTTTCCTTCTTTCTACTCTTTACCAAATTTTATTCTATTGCAAGCCCCCGGCTACTCCATAATCTCGCCGGTCTCCATATTCAGTTTCCGCACATTAATACCATTTACCTCAACGCTGTCATTGACCTCAATCATGATGTACTGTCTGCCGTCAATCAATCTGGTTTCCACCAAATCCGTGCGCTCCGGCTTCACCTTAATGACAACATCCGGCATCTTAATGTCAAAGCTTCTGGTACTTGCCACTGTTGCTGCTGCAAACTTCGGCTGTTCCTCATCACAGACAATACTGTCAAATGCCGTATCAAAGGTTTGCAGTGCTGCTTCTTTCACTCCACTGTCCTCCAACAGCTTCTTCATCTCCATTTTGTCAAGCTCCGGAGGCTCCGGCGCATCCTTTCTCGCCTCTACATATTCATTTAAATTCTCATGAATCGTCTTTACCGTCTCAAAATCACACTGCTCTCCAAGAGAATTTTCAATGATATCCTGAAACGTCTCCTGCTGTGCCTTAAAGGAAAGAGGTGCTCCACAGCCCAAAGTCTGGTCGATAAAATCCTCCTGCAGCATTTCGGAGTTCTTTGTATAATAAAGCAGTCCATGTATGTCTGTATTCCGGTCGTTAAATGCCGGGAACAGGAAACCATGTACCGGTGGGGAAACTACCCAGTCTCTGATACGGCTCTCGATACTGTTATTCTTCTCATTATAGCAGAGCCCCGCATCGGTAAGCTTTACCGGACAGATACTGCAAAGTATATAATCATACACATAATCCGAAGCATCCTCATTTTCAATACCATCGGTAGTCTGTCCCGGTACATCATAAGCTGCATATACCAGAATAATATAATAATTTTCCCCATAGTTATATGTACCGATTACCTTATCGTAAAACTCTTCCACCAAAGCATTATCCTCTAATTTGGAGTTCTTAAGACGCAAAAGAAATTCCTGTGTGCCCCCTTCTTTTTCCTGTTCATTTGGAAATTCCATGTTAAGGAGATTTTTCCCAAGAGTTCCGGAAAGCGTATTCTTAAAAATAGTAAAATATTTGAAGTTCTCTTCCTCTGTCAAAGTCAGGAAGGTCTGTGCCAATTCAGTCTTTTTATTCTTCTCCCCATCCACATAACAGCCACAAATTCTTGTTATCGTACAGTGTTCCGGAGTAAATTGTTTCTTTATCTCATTTATCTCTTTTTTGTTCATTCTTTCTTCCTTTCCAATACTTCCGTGAGCCCTTTTCATAAACGGCTCTACTTTATCAAATTCAGCTGCAATATTCTATATCATACCACAAAACGAAACCGGTACACAAGTAATGGATAAAGAAACATTCACTTGTCACACCATCTAATATATAATATACTGAATTAAGTTTATGTATTTTATCACAAGGGGGAGAATTTTTATGAATACAAAAATAAATCCATTTGCACAGATTCTTGAGGCATTTCGAGGGTTTACATTTTCTGGTTCCTTTTATAACCTGCGCAGACAATCTACCGGCAGTAAAATTGTCTACTCGATTATTATCAGCATCTTTACTGGTTTACTACTTTGTGCTCTTGAAGCATTTTCTTTTTCTACAGACAAGGAAGTAACTCAGTTTATGAATGATTTGCCGGAATTTTATTATTCAAATGGAGAATTTTATTGTGAAGATAAATTCGAGGAGTCTTCTTCAGGTACTTATATGTTAATCGATACTTCACAGACGCAATTTACCCAGAATCATGTTAAATCCGCATTAGCAGACTCAAGTATTACTGACGTCCTATTAATCAGCAAAACCAATATCATTACCTACAAAACATTAACCGGGGAATATCAGGATATGAAATTATCCGATTTATTGAATGTTTTTCAGATTCAAGCTCTGTCCAAACAGCAAGTGCTTTCTGAATACAAAGGATTTATCTTTAAAGTTGCAATGATAATATCTATTGGCGTCATTCCCTATCAATTTGTAAAGTTATTCTTTGTGTCACTAATTCTGGCACTGATTGCCCTAATCATCAATGCCGCCTGCAGTTCACAAGAAAGCTTTCCCACACTATATTGGATTTCCTTTTATATCCAAAGTGTATTCATGATTATTCTGGCAATCGGCAAGCCTCTTTTAAGCTTAAGTAACACTGCATTTACCATTGCATGTTTGCTTTTATTCATTATCATAATGTACCAGACTCTAAAACATGGTGAACCAGTAGCAAAACCGGTTATATCCAATCATTTTAATGATGATTTCGATGATTTCATGCGTCAAGGGACAGTTACTCCATCAACAAGCTATTCTTCACCATTTAATGACACCAATACAGCGCCCCCGTCGCCGTCATATGACACTCTGGATTTAAATACGGCTTCATCTTATGGCGATGCAGATACATACACAGAACCTTTTGGAAGCAACACCGATACAATTTCTCCAGAACAGCCAAAAAATTCTTCCGGGTTATCTTTGAAAAAAGAGGATTAAACCTGATTTTATGCAAAAAAGGAGTTGTTGCAAAAAATAGGAATATTTCCATTGAAACATTGCAACAGCTCCTTATTTGTAAAAGAGTAGCAGAAATACCTGCTTACTCCTCAAAGTAAGACACATATTCAATCTTATACTTACTCCCCGGAAACAGATAATCAAATAAATCCACAAAGTAATCATCTGTCATGCTTGCTATAAAGTCAACCACCATCTGATTTGCTTCTGTCTCATTCAAATACTTATCATATCCATAAGTGGCGGTGTTTTCCTTCACATAGTCAATATGATGCCTATAAATAATCGAATGGGTATCCCCTGCTTTCAAATCAGATAACAGCCGTTCATACATCAAATGAAACATTGGCTGAATACGCTCTTCATAGGTTCGGTCCACCGCTTCATTGAAATATATCTTTTCATAATTCTCTTTCTTGGTGGCTTTAATTGCTTTGTAATATTCATCATCCATAACAATACAATCCTTGCCATAGCTGTTCTCTACAATATTGACAATCAGATTGTTAATAATCTCTGGATTACTCTTACCAAATGCCTGTTCATCAAAAATACTGTCGTCCACGATTAAGTTTGCCCTCTTAGCATCCTGCCGGTCCTTCCCCAAATAAGCAATCATATCACAAATCCGGACTACACAAGCTTCCAGGGTATACGGCACCAGACGGTCAATTGCCTTTTTATCCTCATAGCATTGTTCATATTTTATATCAAATGCTGCAAAATCTTCCATCTTTACCGGTCGGTACTCCTGCATGGCAAATTCTCCGTTATGGCAGAGAATACCGTCCAGGGTCTGCAGACTGACATTCCGATTCAATATGTCATCTAACACCCTGACACTATGTACATTATGATTAAAATACCTACCTGTATGTTCCTGCAGACATTCACTTAAATAACGTTCTCCCGCATGTCCAAATGGAGTATGCCCGATATCATGTCCTAAAGCAATCGCCTCAATTAAATCCACATTCAAGCCCAGCAGGGAACCAATGTTTCTGGCAATACGGGATACCAGCTGAACATGCAGAGCACGCCTTGTTATATCGTCATTTTTAAAGAAAGAGAACACCTGGGTTTTATCTGCGTAACGATTATAATACGGTGTATGCATAATCTTCTCAATATCCCGGATATAAGCCGGGCGTAACAATTTGTTCCTATCCCAGTCCTGCTTCCTGCGAATAGCATCCTCATCCTTTGCCCTATATGGATTTACATATCCCTGGCTTCTGTCCTCTAAAATTCTCTGCTGCAATTCTTTTGACAAATCATAATACTTCTTTTGTTCCATATCCAATATCTGCCTTACCTATTCTATCTGCTATTTTCAAAGCCTCTGTATCTAATGACCAGACTTAAGCCTTTTATTTTATGTACTTGCCAACAAAATCAAAGGTCTTCTTGTAATAATTCTCCGGCTCTGCATATCTGCAATCCTCATGTGTACCCGTTGGCACCGTAAATACTTCATGCTCGGAAGCAATTGCCTTATCTAACTGATTTGTCATCTCCTCTGTAGCATAGGTATCATTTTCTCCTCGAATTAACAAAATTGGTATATTGCTGTTCTTAACCTGTTTTACAGCATCTGCCTCTTTCAAACTGTAGCCAGCCCACACCTTCATTACCGGATTTATCATATGCAGTAAAGGAAATACCGGCCATTTTTCGTGCCGGGTCTTATATTCCTGTTTCACAACCTCCCAGGCATTTGTATATGCCCCCTCTGCCACTATGGCTTTCACAGAGCTTTTAACCGGTTCTCCTGTGAGCATCAGTGCGGCATCCGCTCCCATGTCTATGCCGTGAATAACCACCTCTGCTGACGGATTATCCTTCAAAATCACATCTATCCAGTTAATCACATCCATGCGGTCCAGCCAGCCCATGCCAAAGAAGGAGCCTTCACTCTCACCATGTGCCCTCAAATCCGGCATTAACACATTATATCCCTTTTCCACATAATGCATGGCTATATCATAAATATCCTCCATGCTGCCATTATATCCATGAAGAATGACCACCCATTTACTATTCTCTTCAGCAGCAACAATCTTTCTCGCAACCAAAATACTCTTGTCATCCGCTTCTAACGTCAGCTTTTCCCTGGTAACGGTACCCAGCCATTCCTTAACTTTTCCATCCTCACTTGATTTGTTAGAAAGCGTACTGGAAGCCACCGTCATTCCCTCTGTACACTGCCGGTTGCCACTGCGTCCCCGTATCATCAAATCTCTGGAAAGAAAAAAGCCTGCTACAGCCGTAACAACTGTAACCAGAACTACTACCTTGAAAAGTGTCCAGACACTCTCTAAAAACGTACCAATCACTCTGCCAATTGTAACCTTTTCTTTATATGGATTCGATACCTGTTTTAAATCTTTCATTACAACCGGTTCTTCCTCAATGAATTCCTGCTGCTCTTTATCCGTTACAATATCCTTTTTCTCTTTCGGCTCAAGACTATTTTTCTTTCCGCTCCCAGCTTCTGGCACATAATTATTTTTCTTCCCATCTTCAACTGCCAACACACTGCCCTTGGCTGCCACATTTTCATCCTTTTTATCATTCTTCTCTGAAGGCTTTCCGGTGCTCTCTCCACTGGCACTTTTTTCAGCCTTCTTATCATTTACCTTCTTTTGATTATTACTGCCTGATTTATTCTCCTTCTCTGCAAGCTGCTTAGCTGCACTTTTCAGCACTTGATCGATTTCCTCATCCGTAATCTTTCGATTGGGATTCCGGGGTATATTTTTAATCACTTCCTCCTGCTTCTTTTCTTCGTCCCTCATAAAAGAACCTCCTCATTATTCCGATTATTGCCGATGTAAAACCCTAAGACTCTGTCTTGCTTCATCTATGGGAATCTGACCTGGTGCCGATGCCTTTCCAACTGTTACAAATGTCAATGCTGAGCCAAAAATTTCTCCTGCAAGCCGGCTAACCATTCCTATATCATCCATGGACATTGTAATAATCGGCTTTATTCCACCCGCTTCATGATATGTAAGCGTTGCAGACAGCAATGTAAGCACATCCCTTTCATTTTGTGGCATAACTGCTATTTTGGGAATATCTGCCCCCTGTTCATCCATATATTTAAGTCTTGAAACGATATCCTCTTCATCTGGCGTTTTTTCAAAATCATGGTTACTGCCAACCACATATACACCACTGTTATGGGCAATTTCGCAAATGGAAGCAAGCAATCCATCCTGCATAAATGCTTCCACATCAAGCAAATCAACATAGCCACTGGCACAAACCGCTGTACATAGCGCTTTGTAATCCTCACAGGTAATGCTTCTCCTGCCGCCCTCCTGCTCACTTCTAAATGTGAACAATAGCACGGTGTCGCCAATTACCTGACGCAAATCCTCTAACATATGTAAAACCTTTTTCACATCACTGGCATCCTGAAACCAGTCTATCCGGAGTTCCACACAATCCGGCTCATTCCCCATGATATCCTGTGCCTGTGCCAATATTTCCTTCTCCGTATCACCCACAATAGGCACACATAACTTAGGCATGCCTTTTCCAAATTCAATTCCTCTGATTTTAATACCTGTTATCTGCATTCCTATTCTTCCCGCATATTTAAACGTCTCGATTCGAGCTGTTTTACCGCGTTGTCAATCTGCTCCCGCATAGACTCTGTTATATTAGTTGTCTCCCCATAATTCAGATAGGCTAAAATTGTAAGCATCTCTGATTCACTGTCAACAAAATAACCGGTTCCCTCTTGTTCCATGTTGCCAACATTTTTTACCAATTCCAACATTTTGTTAGGCATCATTCTGTAATCCCATGGTCCCACTGTTCTCTCTAACATATCTTCCCTCCTGGTTCGTCTAACTATCCAAAATAAGTATACAATAAGAAACTCTTTTTTGAAATACCTATTCTTAATGAAAATTCTTAAAACTTTCTTATTATTTATCAATTATCTTCTATTGGAAATCAAAGAAATATTCTACTTTCGGTCAGAAGCTATGACCACCACCGCTAGAACCGCCGTCTCCAGAGCTATTTGGACTGTTTGGAGCTATACTATAAAAGTGGACACGACAAGTAAACTTATATTACAATTAAG
>JAXVOW010000121.1:0-1902 GCA_037301995.1 bacterium
AAGCTCTGCTTCAAAAATACAGGGATAAGAAGGAAAATGGCTATCAGGTGCTCTTCATCTGCCCGGAATATGCCCCTGTTTCATCCCCTGTATCCGATATCCAATTCTGGGAGGTGAACGCAGATGAAGTATAATTTAACCCTGCTCAAGAATACCGGAAGGCTCCTGACAGCAGCCATTACTTATCTCATTGCCTTTTCCACAGTTTTAACCATATACGAAAAGGCAGTGGTGGAGCCTGCATTTCTGCTTGGAATCCCATTTATCCTTATCTGCTATCTGGTGATTGAGCAGTATTGCTACCATCCGCTGTTGTATATTTTCCTTCACGGACTTTTCTTCATTCCCGTATGGCTGGTACCATTTCCAGCCGTATGCTACAAATACCTGTACCTCACACTTCTGGTACTGGAAAATATACATGGGATTCTTATCTGGAAGAAAAGTAAGGAAAAGCCCTATGAGGAAGCGCCCTGGGCTTTGTTTTTAGTCATAGCCGTCATCTATATCATCACCCTGGGATACCGCATGACAGCGCTTTCCCAGCTAATATATGTCTGTGGCACTGCTCTGCTGCTGCTGCATTTTATCCGGCTGTCCTTGGAAGGTCTCAGCAAAACCTTATCCAAGTCCCAGCATGCCGCCTCTGTGCCAGTGAGAAAAATAGTCTTGACCCATTCCTTTATGATTGGCTTCATTGGGATTGCTTTTCTTATAACGGCAGTATTTATATACGTTTTTCAGCTTGACAATGCCGTATATTACATCGGAGAATACATTATAAAGCTGACACGGGCTTTTGTATATTTCCTTTTTTATCTGATTGGACTGCTGCGGGCACTATTTTTTATAGAAAGCCGGGTAGAGCAGACCGATATTACGGACAGCGAATTACAGACCGCACTGGAAGCGGTAAGGGAGCCCTCCCTGCTGGGAAGAGTGTTGGACGGGATTTGCAGCATTATTGCGCTGTTGTTTATCCTCTATCTGTTTTACCGTGCAATTACCTATCTTGCCAGGTTGTTTTTAAACCGCTACGCAAAGGATACGGATGTCGTTGTCACATTACAGGAATCTCCGGAAAAGGTGACCTCCAAAAAGGAAACGAAACATATACTGGAACAAATTAAGACCTTTTTCCGTCCCGACAATGCCGCCAAAATCAGGCGGGCATACCGCCTTAAGATAAAAGGCTATAATCAGGAGATTTACAGGAAAAATTACACGCCGGAGGATATAGCCGACAAGGTACTAAAGATGTATGATGAAGATATCAGTGAATTGACGGACGTATATGAAAAGGCACGTTACAGCAACGAAGAGATAACCTTTGAAGATGTGAAAAAAGGAGGAGTTTTATGATAACCAAAGACATTCCCATTATTTTAGCTTCTGCCTCTCCCAGAAGGGCAGAATTATTAACCCAGGCTGGATTTACCTTTACCGTTGTCCCTTCAACCGTAAAGGAAACCATAACGGAAGCCAGTCCGGATAAAATTGTGGAGGACCTTGCATTTCAAAAGGCAGACAATGTGTACCAGCAAATCCGGAAAGATTACACCGGCAAAGATTTTTGTGTAATCGGAGCAGATACCATTGTTTACTACGACCATGAAATCCTGGGAAAACCGGAGGATGAGCAGGAGGCCTTTGACATGCTAAAGCTCCTCTCGGACCGGACACACCAGGTATTTACCGGCATCGCAATCATATTAAAAACACAGGGTGAAAAGCAGACCCATCTGTTATATGAGCGCACAGACGTTACCTTTTATCCCATCAGCGATTACGAGTTAAAGGACTATATTGCCACCGGGGACAGTATGGACAAGGCAGGCGCCTATGGCATCCAGGGACCATTTGCCGTACACATCAAGGAAATCCACGGTGATTACAATAATG
>JAXVOW010000122.1:0-1382 GCA_037301995.1 bacterium
CACTCTGTTTTCCATGCATCAGCTTCTTCGCATAGGTCACTGTTCCGCCAAAAGCCTCAAAGATAGCCTGATGCCCCAGGCATACACCAAGAATTTTTACCTTTTTCCGGTATTCCCGTAACAGGCTCTCACAGATTCCGGCATCCTGCGGTCTTCCCGGTCCCGGAGATAAAATAATATATTCCGGATTCAAATCCTCAATCTCCTTCACCGTCATTTCATCATTACGGATTACCTTAATTCCATAATTACTGTCCTTTCCATCCTGAGATAACCCTTTTTCATATCTTTCCTTCTGGATGCCGCCAATCAGCTGTACCAGATTGTAGGAAAAGCTGTCATAATTATCAATCAGCAAAATCATCATCCATTCACCTCCGACGCACGTTTTACAGCCTCAATAACCGCTCCTGCCTTATTGGCACATTCCATATACTCATTTTCCGGTACGCTGTCCGCTACAATTCCGGCGCCAGCCTGTACATACACCTTTTTTCCCTTTTTAACCGCCGTGCGGATGGCAATGCAGACATCCAGGTTTCCAGAAAAATCAAGATATCCAATTGCACCACCGTACACGCCTCTGGCTACCGGCTCTAACTCATCTATTATCTCACATGCCCTGAATTTCGGTGCTCCAGACAGGGTGCCCGCCGGAAGCAATGCAGCAATGGTATCACAGCCATCCTTATCCTCCCGAAGCCTGCCGACTACGGTAGAAGCAATGTGCATAACCTTTGAGAAACGGTGTATCTTCATATATTCCTCTACCTCCACCGTACCAAACTCTGCAATCCTTCCAATATCATTTCTCGCCAAATCCACCAGCATATTGTGCTCGGAGCATTCCTTTTCATCTGCAAGAAGCTCCCGCTCCAACGCCTCATCCACTTCCCTTGTGTCTCCACGCTTTCTTGTTCCGGCAACCGGAAATGTGGTAAGCTTGCCATTTACCAGTTTTACCATGGTTTCCGGGGAAGTTCCCGCTATTTCCAAATCCTCACATCCGATAAAATACATATATGGGGAAGGGTTTGTTGTCCGGAGCACCCGATAAGTATTAATCAAACTGCTCTCATAATCTGCCTCAAATCTTCTGGAGATTACCCCCTGGAAGATATCTCCCTCCCGGATATAATGCTTTGTCCTTTCCACCATGCCGCAATACTCTTCCTCAGAAAGATTACAGGTAAATTCCACCTCTTCATCCGCTTTCTCCTTCTTTAACGGCGTTGTATCCTGAATCAAATGAATCATTTTCTCAATCTCTAACAGTGCCGCATTGTAGCCCTGTTCTCCGGCTTCACTGCGATAATTCACAATTACACTGATTTTCTGCTTTAAATGGTCATAGGCAATCACCTTGTCAAACAGCATCAGAT
>JAXVOW010000123.1:0-3284 GCA_037301995.1 bacterium
GGCCGGAGCCATTGGAAGAGTGGCAGGATTTTATGCCTTAGGTGTTTTTGCATCATGGCTTTATAACCGGCTGATGGTAAATGTAACCCAGGGGACCCTGAGAAATTTAAGAAATGATTTGTTTACCCATATGGAAGGGCTGCCGATTAAATATTTTGACACCCATGCCCATGGAGATATCATGTCAGTATATACTAATGATGTAGATACGCTCAGACAGGTTATTTCCCAGAGTATGCCACAGTTGTTGAACAGTGGAATTACCATTATAACGGTGTTGGTCTGTATGATTAAATTAAATATTCCTCTTACCGCTGTAACGATGGTTATGGTTGGCATTATGCTGATAGTCACGAAAAAGGTATCCGGCAAGTCTGGAAAATATTTTATGCAACAGCAAAAGGATATTGGTACGGTCAACGGCTACATTGAGGAAATGATGTCTGGTCAGAAAGTGGTTAAGGTATTCTGTCATGAGGAAGAAAGTGTTAAGGATTTTAATGTGTTAAACGACCAGTTATTTGAAAGTGCCTACCAGGCAAATAAGTTTGCCAATATGTTAGGACCAGTCAACGCACAGCTTGGTAATATGAGTTATGTGGTTTGTACGATTGTTGGTGGTATTCTGGCACTAAATGGAATAGGAAACCTGACACTTGGAACTCTTGCCAGCTTCCTTTCCTTTAACAAGAGCTTCAATATGCCAATCAACCAGATTAGTATGCAGTTAAATGCAATCGTTATGGCACTTGCCGGTGCGGACAGAGTATTCCGTCTGCTGGATGAGGAGCCGGAGGTGGATGACGGTTATGTGAAGCTGGTAGTGGCAGAAGAGAAAAATGGAGAATTAACCGAAAGTGATAAGAAATATACCGGTAAATGGGCTTGGAAGCACGAGCACCAGGCAGACGGAAGTGTAACCTATGAACCTCTTCAGGGTGGAGTTGTGTTTGATGGTGTGGATTTTGGCTATGATGACAGCAAGATGGTGTTACATGATGTGAAGCTATATGCAAAACCGGGACAAAAGATTGCCTTTGTCGGTTCTACCGGTGCAGGTAAGACAACGATAACCAACCTGATTAACCGGTTCTATGACATACAGGACGGTAAAATCCGTTATGACGGAATCAATGTCAATAAGATTAAAAAGGCAGATTTAAGACATTCCTTGGGAATTGTGCTGCAGGATACTCATTTATTTACGGATACGGTAAGGGAGAATATCCGGTATGGTAATCTGGATGCGACAGATGAGGAAGTGGTGGCAGCAGCAAAGCTTGCCAATGCCCACAATTTTATCAAGCATCTGCCACAGGGCTACGATACAGTGCTAACCGGAGATGGGGCAAACTTAAGCCAGGGACAGAGACAGCTTCTTGCCATTGCCAGGGCAGCCATTGCTAATCCTCCGGCGCTGATTTTAGATGAGGCGACCTCGTCCATTGATACCCGCACCGAGCGTCTGGTACAGGACGGTATGGATAAACTGATGGAGGGAAGAACCACCTTTGTGATTGCCCATAGATTGTCTACCGTCAAAAACAGTGATTGTATCATTGTGCTGGAGCATGGACGGATTATTGAAAAGGGTACCCATGAGGAGCTGCTTGAGCAGAAGGGAAAGTATTACCAGCTGTATACAGGAAAAACAGCATAGCAGGCAGTTATACTGTTCAGGCTGGAATTTAACTGGCTAAATTATCTTACAGAGAGGGAAAAGGATATGGATAAGAAGGATAAGACAATAGAGATTTTTCAGAATGCGCCGGTGCCAAAGGCGGTTATCAGTAACATTGTTCCGTCCATTATCAGTATGATTATGGTACTGCTGTATAATCTGGCGGATACCTTTTTTATTGGACAGACAAAAAATGCATATATGGTGGCGGCGGTGTCCATCGCAACGCCGGTATTTTTAATCTTTATGGCGGTGGGAATGCTGTTTGGAATCGGTGGTACGTCACTGATTTCCAGAATGCTTGGAGAGGGAAGGGAGGATAAGGCAAGAAAAACGTCCTCCTTCTGTTTCTGGACAGGACTTACTATTGGAGTGATTGCCATGGTACTGATTTGGATTTTTGTGGAGCCGCTTTGCAGGCTGGTAGGTGCCAGTGATGACACGATAGAATATGCAGCGCAGTATTTAAATATTGTGGCATTGGGAATCCCCTTTCTGATTGTCAGCAATGCCTTTAGCAATATTATCCGTTCGGAGGGACGTGCCAAGACTGCCATGAGCGGCATGATTATTGGAAATCTGATGAATATCGTGTTAGACCCGGTTATGATTTTAGGTTTTGGTTGGAATGTGGCAGGTGCCGCTGTGGCAACGGTAATTGGTAATGTATTTTCGGCTGTATTTTATATTAGCCATCTGGTATCCAGACGGAGTATGCTGTCCATCAAATTAAAGGATTACAAGGCTTCGGAGCGGATTGCAACCGGGGTAATGGCGATTGGGATTCCGGCATCCCTGAACAGTATTTTGATGAGTGTTTCCAATATTCTTATCAATAAGGTTATGGCAGGCTATGGGGATATGGCAGTGGCTGGTCTTGGAGTTGCCATGAAGGTGAATATGATTGTGGTTATGCTGCTGATTGGTCTCGGAACCGGTATCCAGCCGCTGTTAGGCTTCTGCTTTGGAGCAAGGAATAAGAAGCGGTATATGGCAGTGCTTAAGTTTTCCCTATGTCTGGCATTTGGGCTCAGCCTGGTTATGACGGCAATCTGTTATTGCTTTGCCGGACCTCTTGTTACGGCATTTCTGGACAATGCAGATGCCTTTACCTATGGAATGCAGTTTTCAAGAATTTATATATTGTCGGGACCGGTTATCGGGATTTTATTTGTGATGATTAATGCCATCCAGTCCACCGGTGCCGCAGTGCCATCCCTGATTCTTTCCATCAGCAGGCAGGGACTTTTGTATATGCCGATTCTGTTTCTGTTTACCCGGCTTTTTGATTCTGCAAGGCTGGTGGCTTTGGCGCAGCCGGTAACAGATTATCTCGCGGCGGCATTGGCGGTAGTTTTGTTTATTGTAACCTATCGGAAATATTTTCTGCATTTTGAAGAAACAGCGGCTGAAAACGTAAGGATAATGAGGTAACCTATGCTAGGAGACAGACGAGGAAATTCCCTAAAGGATTATGTAAGAGATTATATTGTATTTGATTTAGAGACCACGGGAATCAGCCCAAATTACGATTCCATTATTGAGATTTCAGCAGTGAAGGTAGTAAATGGAAGGGTAACGGATACCTTTAGCAGCCTGGTCA
>JAXVOW010000124.1:0-1221 GCA_037301995.1 bacterium
GCTTCAGTCCATGCCGGACATAAAACTCCTTTTAATGTCCTTTTTAATATTATCTGCAAATGGTGCAGACTGATTCCGTACAAATATAAAGCAGTGCTCCGTATCCTCTGGCAGCTCCATATCATCCAGAAAATAATAACATCCACTATTCTTTTCGTGATAAGCGATTACGACATCAAGTTCCTGAATCCAGCAATCTGTTGCATTGAACTCGTATCCACCTGACATTTTCTCAATTATTTCATCCAAATCCTCATCTACTTTGAATGCTATCACTGAAGTCATCTCAACATAATTTCCAGTTCCTTTTCCGGTTTCGGAATAGGTGTCAATAATAGTCACATTCTGCCACGCATCCTGAAGATTTCTCTGTATCTGTCTTGTTTGTTTTGAAGCTGCCAAAGAATTAACCATCATTCCCACAAGTTCAAATCCTATCCAGAGAATAATTGCCACAAACGGCAGCGCTGCTATACAAATTCCTATACGTTTCATGATTTTTTTCATAGTGTCCTCCTTCCGGCAATAAATCCTTATAGACAATTGCGGAACTCAAAAAAGCAGATATACGTTTCGCAATTATTTAAAAATCTTTACCAAAATTGTTATCACATTTAAAACGTAAGCTCAATAATCTGGCACATTTTATGCTTGTCCAAATACCGGAACACAAAATTTAAAATTGCTCCATATCTCTTATCCAGCGGGCGATAGCCTGTCAGATAGCCTTTTCTGGCTGCACCGGAAAAAGCATTGCTCCAGGTCATTAATTCCTTTTCATCCTCCAAACTAAAGTATACGCCGATATTCCCCATTTCGGAAGGCTCCAGCCATGTCTTAAGCATATTCTTTAAGCCTCTGGCGTTGGTTGCATCAAATACCAGCTTACCACCCGGAAAATGCTTTGCCATACTGCAAAACAGCTTCTTTACATCCTCCCTCTTAAAATAGTAAAAAACACCGGATGCAAAAAAGACAGCACCCTCCTCCTGCTGATAATCAATCTGGTCAAACCATGAAATATCATTTAAATTCCCCGCAATATTTTTTTCCCGTTCGGTCTCCGGCAGCAATTCATTTCTTGCGGCAATCACATCCGGAAAATCAATGTTATAGCCCTTTGCCATACCGTTATCCACCTGGCGGAAGGTGGTATCAAGACCGCATCCCAGATTTATGACACATGCTTTTGGGTACCTCTCTAAATATTCCTTACACGCA
>JAXVOW010000125.1:0-42222 GCA_037301995.1 bacterium
TGGATGATTGTGACAGGGATTCCCATGGCAGTTGGACATTTTCTGACGGGTTGTCTTTTGTGTATCACAATTATTGGCGTTCCCTTTGGATTACAGCAGTTTAAGCTGGCAAAGCTGGCTTTAATGCCTTTTGGTACCAGCCTGTAGAAAAAACCGCTTGACAATGTGAAGGATTGTATTATAATTGTTTAAAAGTAAATAGTTTAAAATTGAACTGATATCCGGAGCCCCGCATAATGCAGGGTGATATTTTTATGCCCCACAGGAGATTTTATTTTTACAGGGCAGAAATACTCTACAATTATAGTAAATGAGAGGGAATAAGATGAACCAGTCATTGGAAGTATTGTTAAATGGAATGCAGTTTAGAAAGCTGATGGAAAGTGAGTTTGAGGTAATTTATAAAGAGTACAATCTGTGTAAAATCGACTTACAGATATTGTATTATTTATATACGGCAGGAAAGCACAATACATCAAAGGATATTCTGGACTTAGAGCTTTTTTCAAAAGGACATATATCCCAGTCCTTAAGCAGACTGCAAAAAATGAACCTGATTGTCATGGTGCAGGATGAGGATGACAGAAGATATGTCCACAACGTGCTTACCCAGGATGCCAATAAAGTACTTGCAGATTTGAAGGAGGTTTATGACCGCATTAACCGCATTGTTTTGAAGGGTGTGGCAGAGGATGAGAAGAGGATACTGGTATCACTGGCGCAGAGAATTAATGATAATATCAGAAATGAGCTGTCAGAAGGATGAGATTGCGAAAACAGGAGGATGAATATGGAGAAATTAAAACAATATGTGAAAGAAAAACAGGAGCTGTGTATTGAAAATGACCGCATTTCAGATAAGCTGTTTAGTGAATATGGCGTAAACAGAGGGCTTAGGGATGAAAACGGAAAGGGAGTTTTAACGGGACTGACCAGAATTTCTAAAATCGTCTCATTTAAAAATGTGGATGGAAAGAGGGTTCCCTGCGATGGCGAGCTGTGGTACAGAGGTTATCAGGTAAACGCTTTGATTGATTCTCTGGGAAAAGAGGAGTTTGGCTTTGAGAAGATAGCATATCTGCTTTTGTTTGGGGAGCTTCCTGCTCCGGCTGAGCAAAGTGAGTTTATGGAGCAGCTGGGCTGGTGCAGAAATCTGCCTACCAACTTTACAAGGGATGTTATTATGAAAGCGCCGTCAAAGGATATCATGAATACCATGACAAGGAGTATTTTAACGCTGGCCTCCTATGATGAGCAGTTAAGTGGAGGGGGAATTGATAATAATATCAGACAGTGTATGCAGTTAATTTCCGTATTCCCGATGCTGGCGGTATATGGTTTTCATGCAGATAATCACTATAATAATGACGGCAGCATGTATATTCACAGGCCGGACCCGAAGCTGTCCACAGCGGAGAACTTTTTGAAAATGTTAAGACCGGATGAACAGTATTCATGGCTGGAGGCGAAGGTCTTAGATACAGCCCTTATCCTGCACATGGAGCATGGAGGAGGAAATAATTCCACATTTACAACAAGGGTAGTTACATCCTCCGGTTCCGATACATATTCTGCCATGGCGGCGGCAATGTCATCCCTGAAGGGCCCGAGACATGGAGGGGCGAATATTAAGGTTATGGAAATGATGCAGGATATACGGAACTCTGTTCAGGATATAACCGATGAAGAGGAAATCCGCGCTTATCTGGAGAGGATAATGGATGGGGAAGCATTTGACGGAAAAGGTCTGATTTATGGTATGGGACATGCAGTTTACTCCATATCGGACCCAAGAGAGCGGATTTTAAAATATTATGTGGAACGTCTGGCAGCGGCAAAGCACAAAGAGAGGGATATGAAGCTGTATAATATCATAGAAAAGCTTGCTCCGGAGGTTATTGCAGAGAAAAGGCATATTTATAAGGGCGTCAGCCCGAATGTGGACTTCTACAGCGGCTTTGTCTATGAGATGCTTGGGATTCCGGTGCAATTATATACACCGCTGTTTGCCATAGCGCGTATTGTGGGCTGGAGTGCACACCGGCTGGAGGAACTGGTGGGTACGGGAAAGATTATCCGTCCGGCTTATATGAGCGTTATGGAAGAGAAAGAATAGCTTATAATTCATTTTCATTATAAAATACAAAAGTAAAAAGGGAGAATTTTAATGCATTTAACAAAAAAAGATATACTAACCATTCCCAATGCGCTTAGCCTGTTCCGGATTATACTGGCGGTTTTAATACCCTTTATTTACTATAAGCCGTATTTTGAACAGAAAATACCTTGTCTGATTATCATTATTGTAATATCGGGACTGACGGATTTTCTGGATGGCAAAATAGCAAGACGGTTCCATATGATTAGTGAGCTGGGGAAAATATTAGACCCCATTGCGGACAAAATCACACAGGCAGTTTTACTGATTTGCCTGTTATCGAAATTTAAATGGATAAAAATAATACTGATTTTATTTTTTGTAAAGGAAATATGCCAGGGTCTGCTGGGCTTGTGCGTAGTTATGAAAACGAAAGAAAATGAAGGCGCAAAATGGTACGGCAAGGTCAATACGGCGGTGTTTTATCTGGTAGTGCTGCTGCTGATTTTCATACCGGAGATGCCGGCTGCTGTGGCGAATACCCTGTTATGTATCAGTGCGGGATTTATGCTGCTGGCATTTTGTATGTACCTGAAGTATTTTCGGCAGATATTGAAAAAGGATAGACAGGACAAAATAAGCTGCTGACTAAAGGCATGAATGTTTGAAAACAGGACATTCATGCCTTTATTTTTTTAAAAAAATTTTCTGACAATTTTAGCACTCACTGCTTGACAGTGCTGACAAAAGGTGTTATCTTAGGATTAGCCGAAAAAAATGCCAATAATCCGGCATACTATTTTGTATAGAAAGGTGGGACTTATATGAACGCAGAAAAATTTACAAAAAAGTCACTTGAAGTAGTGGAAAATTGCGAAAAGCTTGCCTATGAATATAACAATCAGGAGATTGACCAGGAGCATATTTTATACAGCCTTCTGACCGTGGATGAAAGCCTGATTGCGAAGCTGATAGAGAAGATGGACATTGATTTAGAGCATTTTTCCAGGGAAGCAGAGAAATTAGTTGCATACCGTCCAAAGGTTTCGGGAGGAAATCTGTTTACCAGCTCGGACTTCCAGAAAACCTTTGTCAATGCGGAAAAGGAAGCAAAGCAGATGGGAGATTCCTATATTTCCGTAGAACACATCTTTTTGGCGCTTTTAAAGCATCCAAACAAAGCGTTAAAAGGATTGTTTGCCGACTATGGCATTACCTCTGAGCGCTTTTTAAAGGCACTGGCAGATGTGAGAGGAAACCAGCGTGTAGAAAGTGATAACCCGGAGGCGGTTTATGACAGTCTTGAAAAATACGGTTATGATTTGGTAAAGCGTGCCAGGGAGCAGAAGCTGGACCCGGTTATCGGCAGGGATGCAGAGATTCGTAATATTATTCGTATTCTTTCGAGAAAAACTAAGAATAACCCGGTGCTGATTGGTGAGCCCGGCGTTGGTAAAACGGCAGCAGTGGAAGGTCTGGCACAGCGTATTGTGAGAGGAGATGTTCCGGAAGGACTTAAGGATAAACAGATTTTTGCTCTGGATATGGGTGCCCTGATTGCCGGAGCCAAATACCGTGGTGAATTTGAGGAACGGTTAAAGGCTGTTCTTGACGAGGTGAAAAATTCCAACGGAGAGATTATCCTGTTTATTGACGAGCTGCATACCATTGTGGGCGCCGGTAAGACGGACGGTGCACTGGATGCCGGCAATATGTTAAAGCCGATGCTGGCAAGGGGTGAGCTTCACTGTATTGGTGCCACAACCCTAGACGAGTACCGGAAATATATTGAAACGGATGCGGCTTTGGAGCGGCGTTTCCAGCCGGTCACAGTAAATGAGCCGACAGTGGAGGACACCATTTCCATTCTCCGTGGCCTGAAGAACCGCTATGAGGTATATCACGGTGTAAAGATTACAGACAGTGCTATTGTGGCAGCAGCGACCCTGTCAAACCGCTATATCTCTGACCGTTTCCTGCCGGATAAGGCAATTGATTTGGTGGATGAGGCCTGTGCGCTGATTAAGACAGAGCTGGATTCCATGCCGGTGGAATTAGATGAAATCAGCCGCCGTATGATGCAGCTGGAGATTGAGGAGGCAGCCCTTAAGAATGAGGAGGACCGGCTGAGTAAGGAAAGACTGGAAAAGCTTCAGGAGGAACTGCGGGAGTTAAGGGAAACCTTTGCGTCCATGAAGGCGGACTGGGATAACGAAAAAATGGGAGTCGATAAGGTACGTGTAGTCAAAGAAGAAATTGAGCAGGTAAACAACGAGATTCAGATTGCCCAGCGCAATTACGACCTGAATAAAGCGGCGGAGCTTCAGTATGGTAAGCTGCCACAGCTGCAAAAACAGTTAGCGGAGCTGGAAGCAAAGGAAGGAACAAAAGAGAAAAATCTGGTACATGAGAGTGTGACGGATGAGGAGATTGCCGGAATTGTGTCAAAGTGGACGGGAATCCCGGTGTCCAAGCTGACAGAGAGTGAGAGAAATAAGACACTGCACCTGGCAGATGCCCTCCATAAACGGGTAGTGGGACAGGATGAAGCGGTGGAGCTGGTGTCGGATTCTATTATCCGCTCCAAGGCGGGAGTGAAGGACCCTACAAAACCAATCGGTTCCTTCTTATTCCTTGGTCCTACCGGTGTGGGTAAGACAGAGCTTGCAAAGACGCTGGCACAGGCTTTATTTGACAATGAAGCCAATATTGTCCGGATTGACATGAGTGAATATATGGAGAAGCATTCTGTGGCAAGGCTCATAGGTGCGCCTCCGGGATATGTGGGTTATGATGAAGGCGGTCAGCTGACAGAGGCAGTCCGCAGAAAGCCTTATTCGGTTGTACTGTTTGATGAAATTGAAAAGGCGCATCCGGATGTATTTAATGTATTATTGCAGGTACTGGATGACGGACGGATAACCGACTCAAAGGGGAAAACGGTGGACTTTAAGAATACAATTCTGATTATGACCTCGAATATCGGCTCCTCCTATCTGCTGGAGGGAATTGATGAAAATGGCGATATTACGGAGGAGACACAGAAGCAGGTGCTTGATGAGTTAAAGCTGCATTTCCGTCCGGAATTTCTGAACCGGCTGGATGAGACCATCCTGTTCAAGCCTTTAACCAAGGACAATATTGGCAGCATTATTGATTTGCTTGTGGCTGATTTAAATGCGCGTCTGGCGGAAAAGGAATTATCTCTGGCAATTACGGATAATGCGAAGCAGTATATTATGGAGCATGGCTATGACCCGGTATACGGCGCAAGACCGTTGAAGCGTTATCTGCAGAAAAATGTGGATACGCTGGTGGCAAGGCTGATACTTGCCGGAGATGTAAGCGTAGAGGATACAATTACCATTGATGTGGCAGATGGGAAACTGGTGGCTAAATGAGATTTCCCCCTTTGTCAGGAACGGAGATAAACTACCGGGTCTGGCGAAGGGGGATTTTTCTGTTATGCCCCGTTCCATTTATATCAAAAACGGCGGCCAGTGGTTTATTAAGAAATTTTTAAGAATTTTATTGAGGATTTATTCAAAAAAGGATACTATAGTTAGAACAGAATTGGAAAGGAGAGGAAGGAGACGAAAATGGATGCGGAGACCATTTTAATTGTGGATGATAATAAAGAAATTGTATATTCTTTAGGGGAGCTTTTAAAATATGAGGGCTATCAGGTGGTAAAAGCCTATGATGGAATGGAAGCGTTAGAGGCCTTGGAGAGAAACCGTATTGATTTGATTTTGTTAGATGTGATGATGCCGAGGCTCAATGGACTATCTGCTTTGATGAAGATTCGTGAAAATTATAAAATTCCGGCTATCATCTTGTCTGCCAAGACAGAAGAGAGCGATAAGGTTTCCGGTCTGGTATTGGGGGCAGATGATTATGTCAGTAAGCCATATAATCCGGCAGAGCTCATTGCCAGGGTAAAGGCTCAGCTGAGGCGATACAATACATGGGGCGGCGGTGTCCCAAAGGCGGATGAAGATACCGTTGTAAATGGTGGTCTTGTGCTTGACAAAAAGCAGAGGCTTGTAATCGTTGAAGGAGAAGAGGTGAAATTGACGGCGAAGGAGTATAAGATACTTTCCCTGCTGATGGAGCATACAGGCCAGGTGTTTTCAGCAGAACAGATTTACGAAAATGTCTGGGGAGAAACTGCGGATTATACAGTTGAAAATACGGTGATGGTACATATCAGACATATACGGGAAAAGATTGAGATTGACACAAAAAATCCAAGATACGTAAAGGTGGTGTGGGGCATTGGCTATAAAATGGAAAAGTATGATTAAAAGGATTATGAAATTTTTGAAGGAATATGGGAGAATGCTGGCAGGCAGCATTCTTGTTGTAATGGGACTTCCGTTTTTCTATACGATAATTGTTTACCGCTCCCAGCATCCAACAGAAGAAGCTTTGTTCTTTGGTATTATTGGAAATATATTGCTTGGAGCCGGTATTTTTCTGCTGCTGGGCTTCCTTCTTCGGAAAAAATATAAGAATTGGCTTCCGGTAGATTCTGCCTTTTATGGTGACTGGCAGAAAAAGTGGAGAAAACAGCAGGAGGTGCTGGCAGCCATCGCAATAGTGGCCGGTATTTTAGCCTGCTGGTATTTTTCTTATATGAAGTACGCGGCATTTTATCTTTATGGATATACAAATTATGCGTCGGGGTATCTTATGCTGGCTACCGTATTGGTCCAGTATGGTATCTGCCAGACAGTAATCACTCGCTTTATGAGAGAAAAGCTTAATTTGTTAATGGAACGGATGAAGGAGATTAATCGGCGGAGTCTTGCCAAAGCTCTGGAGATAGAACGGAAAAGTCTGGAAAAGGTTTCCCGCAGCGACCAGTTAAAGGTGGATTTAATTACCAATGTGTCCCATGACTTGAAAACGCCGCTGACATCCATGGTGGGATATATTGAGCTGATGAAAAAAGAAGAACTGAACGATACGGTAAGAGACTATGTGGAGGTGATTTCCGATAAAGCCCAAAAGCTTAAAGAGATGATTGAAAGCTTGTTTTCTTTGGCGAAGGCCAGCAGTGGAAATGTTGAGCTTCACAGGGAGACTCTTGAATTGAACCGTCTGATTGATCAGATTTTTGCAGATATGGAGGACAGGATTAAAGCAAGTGATTTACAGTTTGTTATTAAGCTGACAGATGCGGATACCACAATGGTGACGGATAATATGTATTTATACAGAATTTGCCAGAATCTGATTGAGAATACCCTTAAATATTCTGCAGAGGGGACGAGGGTATTTGTAAAGACATATATGGAGAATAGCTTGAAGCAGACGCAAAATTCGGAAAAAAAAGGAGATTTTTTAGATGAAGATAATCCGTTAAAAGAAGATAAGCTTTGTCTGGAAATTACGAATACCGCAGGCTATCTGATGGATTTTGATAAGGAGGATATTGTGGAACGGTTTGCCAGGGCGGATAAGGCAAGAACCAGTGAAGGAAATGGCTTAGGACTGGCAATTGTCAGCACCTATACCAGTGCGTTGGGTGGTGAATTTGATATTCAGATTGACTGTGATCAGTTCAGGGCCAAGCTGATGTTCCCAAGGACAACGGATAGTGAGTAAGCCGTGAAAATGGCAGGAATAATTTAAGATTTATTTAAGAAAACTTAAGGATTGCTTTTTCATTATTTTAAGAAATACCCTTTAGGATGATGATAGAAATCAACAAGAAAGGGTCTGACTTATGAAAAGCAATCAGTTTATTACATTACTTCATCATGTATTACTTACCGTTATCACATTACTGCTCCTGTTTCTGCCTCTTGGCACAGGTATGTTTTTTGGCTCCGAGGGAGACTGGTACAGCCAGCATGTGGGAATAGCAGAAAGCCTGAGACAGACAATGTTAGAAACGCATTCTCTGATTCCCCAGTATATTCATTTAGGAGGAGGAAGCAGTATCTATGATTTTGCTTATTACGGACTGCTAAGACCGGATATATTGTTTTCCTGCCTGGTTCCCCATGTGGAAATGAAATATATTATTGCAGGTTATGCAGTGGCAGGTGTGTTAGCCAGTGTCAATCTGTGTTATCTGTGGCTAAAAAATCAGGATATTTCAAAAGGCTTTGCCTTTGCCGGTGCCGTCTTGCTTGCAGCCGCTGCCTGTTTTTATCAGGCGCATCACCAAATTATGTTTGTTAACTATATGCCGTTTCTGTTTCTTGCCCTTATGGGGGCAGACAGCCTGTTAAAAAAGAAAAAAAGCATTCTGCTTGTCTGTGCGCTCTTTTTTATTTATATTCACAGCTTTTACTATTCCGCAGCCTGTCTCTTTGTGACAGTAGTTTATGTGATTTACCATGTTTTGGGACAAGAAGACATCCAGGTGATGATAAGGGAGAAAAAATGGAAACGGATAATAAAAAGGCTTGGAGCGTTGACAGGCAGGCTGGCGTTTCATGTTTTCCTGTCCATTGGAATGGCAATGGTATTGTTGCTGCCCACAGGACTTGATATTTTGTCCAATGAGAAGGATGCAGGCAGCTTTGCGTCTGCACCAATTAAGCTTGCAGACGGAAGCTTAAAGGGACTTTTGTATACTCCATATGGCTGTGGTATGACAGTGCTTACGCTTTATTGTCTGCTGCTGTCTGTGACAAGGAAGGGCAAACGATTTCTATCCGGTATACTAATGCTCTGCGTGCTGTTTCCCGGAGTTTCCCTGGTATTGAATGGATTCCTTTATGCAAGAACTAAAATTCTGATACCCCTTGTGCCTCTGCTGGTACTGGTGGCTGCAGATACCCTTGAGGCGCTGTACCGGGGAAGACAAAAATACTCTTTTCTTTCGTTACTGTGCTGTTTTGTACCGGCGTTGTTCTCTTCCTGGAAAACGTTGATTTTGCTGGAGGGAATACTGCTTCTGGTCTGGATGCTCATTCAGCGCACAGGAAGGCTTCCGGTAACGGTAAAGACCTGTGCTTTCTGGCTGGTAATGCTTGTTCCCCTTCTTGTAAGCCTTGGTGTGAATATGAGTGACTCCTGTTTAAAGCCGGTTTGCTCCAGGCTGGGAATTGGGGTAAAGGGTGCGTATGTAAAGGCGGAGGATGAACGTCAGAGCCACTTTAGTTCAGAGGAAATCACGGGATTTGCAACGGATACCCGGTACCGGTTTGATGTGCTGGCAGATAAATTTGTGAACTGTAATCTGCTGGCTGCCGGAAACATCCATAAAACAGCAATGTATTCATCAGTAACCAATACAGATTATGCAGCGTTTTATTATGATGTTATGCGAAATCCGGTCAGCCTGAATAACCGGGTTGCCCTAGTGCCGGATAAAAACGGCTGTTTTTCTTATTTTATGGGAATAAAATATATTTTAACGGATAGAAAAAATGTACCTCTTGGATATAAAGTAGAAAAACAAAAAGGGAATTATGTTCTTGCTAAAAATGATAACGTGCTGCCCATCTGCTATGGCACCACAGGCTTACTAAGTGAGGAGGAATACGGAAGCCTGGAGTTTCCGGATACATTGGAGGCTTTGTGCACCAGAACGGTTGTCCGGGGCAAAACAACAGAAAAATTTACTTCTCATTTTGTGGAAGAAAATCCAGAGGATTTTTTTGCGGAAGCTGGTGCCGACAGGCTTTTACATCCCTCCGGGAAAACAGAAAAATATACCTTGCCTCTTGCAAAAATGCTTCAGGGAAAAATGGTGGTTATAAGCTTTCATGTGGAAAGCAGTGACGGGAAAGCTGTGATAATCAGTATCAATGGAATGAAAAATAAGCTTTCCGGGAAAGAAGCCCCATATCCCAATCATAACCATGAGTTTACCTATGTGCTGCCGGTGGAAGCCTTTTTGGATGAGCTTTGCGTGGAGCTGTCAGAAGGCAGATATACGGTGGATAATCTTAAGATATACACGGCAGATTATAAAGAGCTGGTTCATTCAAAGGTTGTGGAACCGGTAGTAAAAGAGGATTCCCCTGGCAATTGCAATGTATTTGAAGGGGAAATTACCATGGAGGAGGCAGGTTATTTTGTCACCTCTTATCCATACCGGAAAGGGTATCAGGTTAAGCTGGATGGCGTTTTTGTAAGTCCGGAAAAGGTAAATAGGGCTTTTTTGGGATTCCCGGTTGACGAAGGAACACATCAGATTGAAATATCCTATGAAGCACCGGGATATAAGGAGGGATGTGTGGTAAGTATCATTTCCTGTATTATTTTAGGAATATTGATTATGATTGAGAGGAAAGAGAAATGCAATGTCTTTGCCTGCTGATTTCTGAAGAGTGAGTAGTGGGAACAAATATAAATTCTATTCTTGTTATTTCACATTATATTTGTTACAATTTTACCATATATTGTCACGGAAAAAAACAGGTGGCAAAAGACGAGGACAGGTTTCAGAGCATATTTGTTGAGGAGAAAGAGGGAATATGGATGAACATTGGAAAAATAGAAGCCGCAGAGATAAGAAATGCATTTGAGCAGCATGAATTTAAGGTGTATTACCAGCCCCAGTATGATGCCATTACGAGCAGGCTGGTGGGGGCGGAAGCGCTGGTCCGCTGGATAAAGGCGGATGGAAGTGTTATCATGCCGGGAAGCTTTATTCCGCAGATGGAGGAGGGAGATGGAATTCTGGAGCTGGACTGGTACATGCTGGAGGAGGTGTGCCGTTTCCTGAAGAAGCAGCAGGAAGAAGGCTTGAACAGCGTGCCGGTTGCCGTGAATTTTTCCAGGCGGCATGTATACGAAACGGGTTTTGCAACACAGCTGTGTGGAGTGGTAGACCGACATGCCATTTCTCATAAAATGCTGGAGATAGAGATTACAGAATCTGCCTTTGTGGAACAGTCGGAGCGGATTGCAGAATGGATTGGGGAAATCCGCAGTGCTGGTTTCCGTGTTGCAATCGATGATTTTGGAAGCGGATTGTCTTCTCTTAGCTTTGTAAAGGATATTTCGGTGGATGTCCTTAAAATTGATAAATCTCTTTTAAGCCGGAACTGTGAGGAAGAGAAAGAAAGAATTGTATTGGAGAGTATATTTAATTTTGCTCACCGGCTTAAACTTACAACAGTTGCAGAGGGAGTGGAAACCAGGGAACAGCTGGGATTTTTGAGAACCTGTTCCTGTAAGGTGATTCAGGGCTTTCTGTTTGCGAAGCCAATGTCGGAGCAGGAATTTCAGGAGCTTTGCAATAAGGGTGAGGATATCGGGGAAATGGAGGATATTTTACTGGTACAGGCACCTTCCAGTGCAACGCAGCTGTTATTGGAGGCGGTGTTTACCAGATATCCGCTGGTGATTTTTTCAAACCTGACCCGGAACAGCTTTTATATGATGGCATACGAGAATTTTACAGCTCAGTCCTGTCCTTCCACTGGTGTTTTTGAGGAACTGATTGCCCATGGGGCATCGACTATGCATCCGGAGGACCGGGAATTATTCAGGGAGACATTTAGCATAGCCAACCAGTTAGAAGCGTACAACCGGGGAGAAAAATTTGTGAGCGTTGTTACCCGTCAGATGGGGGATGATGGTATTTACCGCAGAGTGGAGACTACAAATTATTTTGTGAAAAATCCGTCGGTAGAGGATGTGCTGGTAATCAGCCTATGCCATAACCTTGAGCAGGTATAGCACTGGCAGGATTTCCTGCTTGCACAAATAGCAGAATCAGTGTAAAATATTACATATTATTTGGTGCGGCATGAAGGAGAGAGGATTATGAGTCAATGGATTTTGTGTAGCGACAGAGAACCAACAGTTGAGGAGATTCGTAGAAATAATGTTTTTATCTGCAGTGATGGAAGAAGTACATTTGTACGAAGCTATAGTTACCGCTGGCATGGTTTTATCATTGAGCGGAACGGAAGAGAAGCAAAGGACAGAGGAGTAGTGGCATGGATGCCTTTACCGGAGCCTTACAAGGCAGACTGATAATGGAAACAAGCAGCCAAACAGGAAAAGCCAGCCTGGCTGTATAGTTAAATATAATTTATGGAGGTGCAGAATGTACAGTTTTGATGAGATAAGTAATTTTGATTCGGAAGTAGCAAAGGCAATGACCGATGAGATTAACAGACAGGATGCCAATATCGAGTTAATCGCCTCAGAGAACATTGTAAGCAAAGCCGTTATGGCGGCAATGGGAAGTCCCCTTACGAATAAGTATGCGGAGGGATATCCGGGAAAGAGATATTATGGCGGATGCGAACATGTAGACGTTGTGGAGGATTTGGCACGGGAGCGGGCTAAGGAGTTATTTGGATGTGAATATGCCAATGTTCAGCCACACTCTGGTGCACAGGCAAATATGGCAGTCTTTTTTGCTATTATGGAGCCGGGTGACACCTTTATGGGAATGAATCTTGCACATGGCGGTCATTTAACCCATGGTTCACCGGTTAACATGTCCGGCAAATATTTTAATGTAGTACCTTATGGTGTGAATGATGATGGATTTATTGATTATGATGAAGTGCTCCGCATTGCAAAGGAGTGCCAGCCAAAGCTGATTGTAGCAGGTGCGTCTGCCTATGCCAGAGCAATTGATTTTAAGCGTTTTCGCGAGATTGCAGATGAGGTGGGAGCTGTACTTATGGTGGATATGGCACATATCGCAGGTCTGGTGGCAGCGGGATTACATATGAGCCCAATCCCATATGCACATGTTACAACCACAACAACCCACAAAACCCTGAGAGGTCCGAGAGGCGGTATGATTTTATCCAGTAATGAGATAAATGAGAAATATAACTTTAATAAAGCGGTATTCCCAGGCATTCAGGGAGGTCCTTTGATGCATGTGATTGCAGGCAAGGCAGTGTGCCTGAAGGAAGCATTATCGGATGAGTATAAGGCATATCAGACACAGGTGGTAAAAAATGCGGCTGCCCTTGCAGATGCGTTGATGGAGAGAGGCTTTAACATTGTTTCCGGTGGTACAGATAATCATTTAATGTTAGTAGATTTACAGAATCTGGATTTAACAGGTAAGGAAGTGGAGAAGCTTCTTGACAGCGTGCATATTACAGCCAATAAGAATACAGTACCAAACGACCCGAAGTCACCATTTGTTACAAGCGGTATCCGTTTAGGAACACCGGCAATTACAACCCGTGGCGCAAAGGAAGAGGATATGATTGTGATTGCAGATGCTATTAAAGCCGCTGTTATTGATAAGGATGAGGCAAAGGCAATGGAGCTTGTCAAATCCATTACTTCAAAATATCCGCTTTATGCGTAGATAATAAGATTATAAAACACTCAAAAATGGCATTCAGATGTAACTGGGTGCCATTTTTGAGTTGCCAGGCATATGAGAAAAAGGTCCAGTGAAGCTTTTTTGAGTGTATGCAGGTGGGATAAAGAGAATTAAACATTGTATGTTTTGCATAAAAATGGTATACTGTATTTTAATAATCTACACAAATTGAGGAGGAGATAATATGAAACAAAAAGTGGGTGTGATTCATTCCATCCGGACAAAGCTGTGTCTGTTAGTGGCGCTGGCAATACTTATTACGGGGATTTTGATGATACTTACATATTCACCAAACGTAAAAGAGGAAATTGCTTCGATAACCCAGAATTATCTTCAGGATTTATCCATTTCTTACGGAATGGTGGTAGAAGACGAAATTGAGAATATAGGGCTTGAAAAAGCGCTGACCAAGGAGGAGCTGGGGAGGCATTTAGGTGATGTTGGACTAAGGGGCGTTGAGTCAAGTTATGTATATGTTGTTTCGCCAGACGGAATGATGCTCTATCATCCAACAACTGAGAAGATAGGACAGCCTGTGGAGAATGAAGTTATCAAGGGTGTGACCGGCGACATGCAGGCAGGCAAGAAGGTAGAGAATAAGGTTGTGAGCTATGAATACAAGGGCGCAATAAAATATGCTGCGTACTATGTAAACGATAATGCGGATTTCATTCTCATTGTCACCTCAGACGAGGATGAGATATTTGAACCGATGGACAACATTAATTTCCGGGGAAGAATGGGACTTTTAATATCCTTTGTTATCTGTTTTTTGATAGCAGCGGCATTTATTACAATTTTTGTGATAAATCCAATTTTTAAGATTGAGGCATTGACAGAACGGGTGGCCGGAATGGATTTTTCACAGAGTGAGGAACAGGCGAGGTTAAATTCCCGTAAGGATGAGATTGGTTTAATGTCACGGGCATTAACCTCCCTTAGGGAGCAGCTGGTAAATGTTGTAATGGCAATCCGGGAGAATGGCAATGCGCTGATTGCTTCGGCAGAGGCCTTGAATTCCGGTGCTGCAGATACCAATACAACCATGGAACAGGTAGAAAATGCAGTGAATGATATTGCAAATGGTGCCACCAACCAGGCAGAAGAGACACAGGAGGCAACAGAGAATGTTATCTTAATTGGAGATATGGTTAAGGATACCAGTAAGACCGTAGAAGAACTAATGGTTTCTGCCAATGATATGAAGCGTGCCAATGAAAATGCCCAGCAGATTCTTTCCGCGCTGCGTGACATTAACCGCCAGTCCGGCGAATATATTGATGTAATTGCAAAGCAGACCGAGGTGACTAATGAGTCGGCATTAAAGATTGGAGAGGCGACGAAGCTGATTACTGATATTGCAAATGAGACGAATTTACTTTCTCTGAATGCTTCAATTGAAGCTGCGAGGGCAGGGGAACAGGGAAGAGGCTTTGCCGTTGTGGCTTCTGAGATTCAGAAGCTGGCAGAGCAGTCTACAGAATCCGCTAGAAAAATCGAAGAAATTATTAATATGCTGCTGATTGACTCCGAAAAAGCTGTCCGGACAATGGGTCAGGTAAAGGAGATTATTGGACAGCAGACCCAGCATATTATCCGTACGGATAAGGCGTTTGTACAGATTCAGGAGGGCGTGTCAGCCTCTATAAATGGAATGCAGGTTATTTCCGATAAGACACAGAAATTGGATAAGGCAAGAATAAATGTGGTGGATGTGGTTAACAATTTAACAGCGATTGCCGAAGAAAATGCAGCAGCTACAGAGGAAACCTCCGCTTCTGTTGTTGAGGTTGCCAGCATTGTGACAGATATTGCGGAAAAAGCACAGGGGCTTAATTCCATAGCAGAGGAACTGGAAGAGAGAATAAATATTTTCCAGCTATAGTTTAATAGCACATAAAACTGTTGTATAAAATAAATTTTTATACAACAGTTTTTTTGTGCGTTAGGGAAATATAGCTGATTCAGTTTTACAAATATCTATTTAGAAAAAAGTTTAGAAGGAGCAGAATCATGCATATTGTAGAAGAAGATAAGTATAAGGTAGCATGCCATGTGGACAGGAGAGATTTGAAGGCAAATGGAATTACAGTGGACGATTTGATTAACAGAACCCCCCTTGGACAAATGTTTATGAAAAATGCAGCCAGGCTATCCAAGGACAGTACTGGTTATGAATGGCCGGGCTGTGCTCTGTCTATGCAGATGGATTTTTATTCTGATGGCATTGTGCTGGTATTTTCGGAACGGATTGATGATTATATATATAATTTGAGACAGTCTGCTGTGGCATTGCCAAAGGAGCAGGCGGTCAAAATGGATAAAATGATTGTAATGATTTCCATGGCGGAAGAGGAGGAAGCCCGGGAAATAATACGCAGCTTTGAGCAAAATGTCAAAGAGATATAATTAGCAGTTGAAATACGCACAGTTAAAGTGGTATCCTTTGCTGAAAATTGTTACAAATACATAAAAAAGAAGTAAAGTATTGTATTATATGCACAAAAGTGCTATACTTTTTTCTAATGGTAAGGACAACGCAGCATGTTATATGTAAATTCAATTGTCCCAAAAGGAGGAAGTATGAAGAAGGGTATTAAGATTACGGGAAAGATTATTCTAATGGTGTTATTTCCGCTTCTCTTTATTAGTATAACAGGGATTATTATGGGTGGAAGTAATCAGGAAGAAACAGCCTATAAGCTGATTGAGGAGAAATTAGAAGCGATTGCCTATAATGTGGACAGTCTTTATAGCGTCTATTCCGAGGGAGATTATTCATTTGAAGATGGGAAACTGCAAAAGGGGGGAAAGCTTCTTTCTGAAAATTATGATTTGATTGACCGGATTAAGGAGCAATCCGGGCTGGAGGTTACCCTGTTCTGGGGAAATGAGAGAGCCTTAACCACGGTAACGGACGAAAAGGGAAACCGTGCAGTTGGCACAACAATTGACACGGATTTTGCAAAGGATATTTTAAGTGGTAAAAGCGACAGCCATTTTACCCAGGATATAGAGATTGCAGGGGTAGATTACTGTGGATTTTACATACCGATGACCCAGGAGAATGGGGAGATTGTGGGACTTATCTTTACCGGAAGGGCAAAGGCAGATGTGGAAAAGGATATAAGAAGCAGCCAGATGAAAATGGCAATGGGGATGATTCTTATTTTTATCATTACCTTTATTGTCATTGCAATTTTAGTGCAGAGGATTATCAAGGCATTGAAGCATACCATTGACCGGCTGGATGATGTGGCAACCGGTAAGCTGGATTTTGAGATGCATGACAAAATGCTTAGGCGTGTAGATGAAATTGGAGAGATGTCTAATTCTATTCAGGGACTTATTGACGAGTTTAAGGCAATTCTCACAGACCTATCGGACAGCTCTTCCGAGTTGGAGCACTTCTCCAATGAATTTGAAGCGTCCTTTGATACCATTGCTGAGAATATTTCCAATATCAACATAGCAGTAGATGAGGTGGCAAACGGAGCAACCTCCCAGGCCAATGAGACCATGGAGGCGAATAATGAAATTGCCAATATGGGAAGCTCTATTGAAGAGGCAGTCAGTGACATTGAAATATTGAACCAGAATTCTGTCAAGATGAAAAATTATTCTAAATCTGCAGAGGATACCCTGAATGAGCTGGTGGCTATTTCTGAGCAGACGAGCCGTGCAATCGAAGAGGTCAAAGAGCAGACCAACCTGACAAACGAATCTGCACAGGCAATCCAGGTGGCAACAGACATGATTACCAGCATTGCGGCACAGACAAATATGTTATCCTTAAATGCCAGCATTGAGGCGGCAAGGGCTGGTGAGAACGGAAAGGGCTTTGCTGTGGTGGCAGATGAAATCCGCAATCTTTCTGAACAGTCGCGGAATTCCGCAGAAGAGATTCTGGCAATCGTCTCTGAGCTGATTCGCAATTCCAACACCAGTGTGGAGACTATGAACCATGTTTCCGGCAGTGTCCAGGAGCAGAATGCCAAGCTGGGCAATACGAAGGAGATGTTTGTATCCCTGAATACGGAGATTTCTTCTGTTTCCAGTGGAGTTGACCGGATTCGTCGCAGCATGGAGGAGCTGGAACGGGTGAAAGATACAGTTATGGCAAGCGTGGAGCAGCTGGCAGCCATTGCGGAAGAGAATGCGGCGTCCACAGAGGAGACCTCCGCAGCCATGACAGAGCTTCGCAGCATTGTAAAGCAGTGTCATGATGAGACACAGGAGCTGGTTAAGATTTCAGCAGATTTGAATGCGCATACAAAGCATTTTACACTATAGTGAGGATATAGATATGGATAGTAGTATACATAATATTATATTTGATGTGGGAATGGTTCTGGTTGATTTTGACTGGGAAAAGTACTGCCGCAGGCTGGGCTTTGACGAAGCCGTTATCCGGGCATTTGATACTGACATGATTAATTCCCGGTATTGGAGCATGTTAGATGAAGGTCTGATTGAAGAAGAGGAAGCAATTTCCCAATTTTTGAAATGTATGCCTTCCTATCAGAAAGAGATTATGAAGTTTTGGGAGGAGCCGAAACATCTTGTGGAAGAATATGATTATGCAGCACCGATGATTTCCAGGCTGAAGAGCCTGGGCTATCATGTATATCTGTTATCAAATTATCCATACAATTTATATAAGCTGCACTGGCCGTCTTTTAAATTTTATTCCATGGTAGACGGCTATGTGGTGTCTGCTGCGGTGAAGCTAAAAAAGCCAAATCCGGCTATTTATAAGCTGCTCTGTAACCGCTATCAGCTCAAACCGGAGGAATGTCTGTTTATTGATGACTGGCAGCATAATGTGGAGGCAGCAGTACAGGTGGGTATGAAGGCTGTTCTTTTTGAGGGCTATGAGTCCTTAAAGGAGTATTTGAAACTATAATATAGGAAAAATGGAAATGCCTGGGAAACGGAAGCTTCCCAGGCATTTTATGCTAATATCCAAAGTAGGCATCAATGCCATTTACCATTCCTTTGACCATTTTTTTCTGGAATTTGGTATTATTTATTTTTCGGTCCTCTTTGGCGTTACTCATAAATCCACATTCAATTAGGACAGTGGGAATGCGGCTCCAGTTTGTCCCACTCAAATCATTGCGTACCACAACGCCCCGGTTTTTGATTCCGGTGGCTTTACAGTAGGATTTTATCAGCTTGGCTGCAAGCTTTTTGCTTTTTTTTGCATACCTGCGTATGTAAAATTTATTTGATGAAGAGGCATATAATACCGATGCACCGGTGACAGAGGAGTTGCCGATGCTGTCAGCGTGGATGCGGATGCAGATGTCAGCTCCGCTTTTATTTCCCTTTTTGGCGCGCTCTACATTGCTGATATTTACATTGTTAGAGGTGCGGCTCATGACAACCGCGTAGCCTTCCTTTATTAAGGCAGCTTTTAGTTTTTTGGCAAGGGTAAGAGTGAATTTGTATTCCGGAATTTTGGTGGCAGCTCCGGTGGCACCGCCGGTTACCTTTGCCTTCCGGATGGAGCTTCCCGGTCCCACAGGCTCAGTTTGGCTGTTGGCATATCTCTGATGTCCGGGGTCTAAGTAAATGGTTTTTTTACCCTTGATTTTCACCTTGCATTGAATGGTCTGTTCCTGGCAGACGGCAGTTACGGTAACGGTTCCCACCTGTTTTCCAGTGAGAACGCCTTTGCTGTTGATTTTTGCATATTTGGTATTGGACACCGAATATCTGACAGCAGAGCCGGCAGGAGCATTTGTCTTAATGGTGTAAGTCTTGGAAGCCTTTAAGCTTTTTGGCCTGGCAGTAAATGCAAATGTAAAAGTTTCCTGTGAACTATCGGCAGTCCCGGTGGCAAAAGCCATATTCCCGTGTATGGAAATGAGAAAAACCAGCAGGACAGACAGAATAAAAAGATATTGCTTAAATCGCATTATAATCCCTCCCTCACATAAGATAAATAATTCATACAGTACCATTTTAACATAGATTATCCTCTTTTCAACCATCTGTTTTTGGTGTATGATTATATAAGAATATTACAGATAAATGAATGTGAGTGGCGGATTATGCTTTTTGACAGGGAAAAACGAAATAACAGGCATATGATACAGAAAAAACGAAATAAGGCATATGAAAGAGTATACAGGCTGCATGAACAGGCAGATTTTCTCTGTTATATCAATGATGCTTATCTGGAGGAGTATAAGGGGGAACGCTTTGTGAAACTGGAAGGTCTTGTGGCGGCAGGCACAGGCAGCCTGGAGGATACCTTCTGGTTGTTTGATTGTGAGGGAAGACAGAAGGGACAGGTTACAATGGAAGAGCTGTATCTGGGAACGGATTCCGTAAAGCAGTTAACAGGCGGGGATAAAAAGGTTGCCCTGTATCCAAAGGAGCAGGACATTTCCTATCAGGCAGGAGATATATTATGTAAACTAAAACAGGAAGGACAGTAAAAGGTCTGCCTATATACTATCAAAACAAAGGAGGAAGATTATGCCACCAATTACAAATGACTGGGCACCGGCGTTAAAGCCCGAATATAAGAAGGATTATTACAGGGAGCTGTACCGGAGGGTAAATGAGGAGTATGCAAGTGGGAGAACGATTTTTCCTCCGGCGGATGATATATTTAATGCCTTTCATCTGACACCGCTTCAGCAGGTAAAATGTGTGATTATTGGACAGGACCCCTACCATGGAGAGAACCAGGCGCATGGACTTTGCTTCAGCGTGAAGCCGGAGGTGGAGATTCCGCCATCCCTGGTTAATATTTACCAGGAGCTGCATGATGATTTGGGCTGTTATATCCCAAACAATGGCTATCTGGTAAAATGGGCACAGCAGGGGGTGCTTATGCTGAACAGTGTGCTGACTGTGCGTGCCCATCAGGCAAATTCCCACCAGGGGATTGGCTGGGAACAGTTTACGGATGCAGTTATGGATATACTAAATGAGCAGGACAGACCGATTGTATTTCTTCTCTGGGGAAGGCCGGCACAGAATAAGGCGGCACGTCTGAATAATCCAAACCATCTGATTTTAAAGGCGCCGCATCCAAGTCCCCTGTCGGCATATAGAGGATTCTTTGGGTGTAAGCATTTCAGCCAGGCGAATGCCTTCTTAAAAGAGCATGGCTTAGAGCCGATTGACTGGCAGATTGAAAATATAACATAATTGAGAAATGGCAATGGAAGGGACAGCATGGAGATAATAAGAGCAAAGCGGGAGCAGATTATAGCGAAGAAAAATGATAAGGTAAAATACTGGTATCTGATACAGGAGGGAAGTGTTTTACAAAGGTTTGGCTTTTCAGAGATTAAATTAGAAAAGAATGCAATTATCGGAATATTGGAGAAGGATATATTTTTGTGTGACTATGTAGCAGGAGAGGATACGGTTTTGGCAGGCTTTATCTGTGAAGACTCCTCTGATTTGAAGAATCTGCTGACGGGACAGGAGAAAATCCGCAACATTTTTTTGAAGGCATCCATTGAACAGAGACATCAAATCTTGTGCCTTTATACAGATTTATACAATAAGGCGCGGCAGTTCCATACCTTTGTGGAAACCATTTACAATGATTATACAACCCTTTGCGGAAAGTATAAGATTGAGGAGCAGAGCTTTCTGCGGATGGAGCATTTCAATCCTCTGGAGATGCAGCACAGGGCAGAGACATGGGAAATCAATAACAGCATCAGTATTGTGAAGAATTATATGCAGGAATATCTCCGGCTGATGGAAAAGGATGACAGCCTGACGGTTGGTGCAATCATGGAAGCGGCTGCACAGATGCGCAGATTCACGCTGGGTATTAGCGAGATGGAGGCATATTTATCCTATAACAAGGATATTTTAATCAGTGAGTCACAAACCGACCTGTTAAAGCTTTTCTTTGATTTGTCAATCAGGACATACGCAAAGAAATATGATATCAGCCCGGTTACCAAGGATATGAACCTGATTATAAAGGTTGCTGAAAAGTTAAATGTATATAATGCCAGGATGCTTGGCAGGCGGCTGAACGAATTTAAGAATTTTGACTACAGTAACGGTACCTCTGATGTGACAGGCATAAGCGTCAGGGAGGAAATGGATATCTTGGAGGTGGACTGCGTTGGACATATACTGGAATACGCAGGCTTTAAGGATGATGAGATAGAAGCTATCTGTAGCATGATTGAGACCTACAGAAGCCTTCCAGATATGACATCAATGGATGAAGAGGTGTATGCCCTTAGAAAGAAGCTGACATCTGTTTATTATGACATTTATTATAAGGTGTTTATGCGTGCGATAAAGGATGAGGCAACCCTTACCCCTGTTTTGGACATGTTTTTAAATTTTGGCTTTATGGATGTGGCATTTGTGGGAGAGGAGAATGCGAAGGCCCTTTATGAGCTGACAGCCCATCTGGATATCTGTCATTCAGAGCATGTCTTTACAATTTATGAGTGGCTGAAATGCATCTATAGAGGGGAAAAGCCTCCATCTAAAAATGAATTTGACATGGACTATACTGCTTACCTGGCAGATTTATGTAAGAATGGCAAAATTACCGCTGAAGAGGCTGTCTCTTGTCAGCACAGCGGGGAAAAGAAGGTTGAATTTGAGATTCGGAACATGTTTACTTCGGTTAATAAGATAACCTATGGCAAAATCACCACCTTTTGTCCGATTTTATCGAAGAATGATTTGATTAATGCTATTGAAAAGATGCTGGTAACAGCGGAAAAGCTGGAAAATGCTTTGAATGAGATAAGGAAAATTGATTATTCTGCATTTTACCGCGAGGTGCTGTTTTCGGATTCGGAGAAGGGCATAAATTGCGAACGGATTATGAAGGAGGTTCTGCCGGATATTATTCTGCTGCCAAATGCAGGAACCAGAGTGACTATGTGGCAGGAGACATCAGGAATAAAGAGCAATACCCCTGGCCGTTTCATGTTCCCGATTTTTACAGCGCTGGATGTGGATGATTTGATGCTGGGAATGGTGGGATATTTCCGATGGGAGATGTGCCGGCGGATACAGGGCGTCCACTGGAACGACGTCCGGGAAAAATCCCTGACAGCAGAGTATTGTACCTATATCCAGTTTTACAAGAAAAATCATGAGCTGTCGGCAGATGCGAAGGAAAAAATCAAGAGTGCGTTAATCCGCGCACAGAATAATTACCGGGAAGTGTTTGTGAAGGACTATGTGAACTGGATTAAATTTGAATCAAAGGGAAGCTTCCGGTTAAATAAGGTGTCAAGGGATATATTAATTCGCTATTGTCCTTTTGCAAAGGTTGTGCGCAATGAATTAAAGACCAATCCATTGTACCAGGCATCCATTTCACGGTTTGAGGTGGAGACGGCAAAGAAATTACAGCGGTATAACAGCGTATACGATAAGTACATAAAGGCGGGCGGCGAGATTACCGAGGATTTAAAGGAGAATTTGCTGTTTTACCAGATGTAGGACAATACCGGTGTAAATGGGATTTGATTTGACACAGCAGAAATGAGACAAGGAAGGAAAGATTTATGGAAATATATATAGTGCGCCATGGACAGACCGTGTGGAATGCCAGCAACCGGCTGCAGGGAAGTGCGGACATTGAATTAAACGAAAGGGGAAGGGCTTTGGCAGGGGAGACCGGGCGGAGCTTAGAGCAGACAGCCTTTGACAAAATTTACAGTTCGCCGCTGATTCGTGCCTATGAGACGGCGTGTCTTATCCGGGGATACCGGAATATTCCCATTATCCGTGATGACCGGCTTAAGGAGCTGTGCTTTGGGATATATGAGGGCAGGAATTTTAAGGAGTTACTGGCAGATACCAGCGACCCCTTTCACTATTTTTTTGAACATCCCGAGTTTTACGAGGCCCCGGAACAGGGGGAGACATTAGAGCATATCTGCGGCAGGGCAGCAGAGTTTATGCGGGAGGTTGTGGAGCCCCAGGCGAAGGAGCTTCGGCGTATTATGATTGTAGCCCATGGAGCGATGAACAAGGCACTTATGTGCCATGTAAAGCAGCATGGTATAGAGCAGTACTGGTCCGGCGGACTGCAGAAAAACTGTAATGTGATTCTCATAAGGCTGGATGAAAATGGATATCAGGTGCTGGATGAGACGAAAATCTTTTATGGGCAGAATGCGGCAGGAAGCACGGTTATAGGATAAGCAGAAATGCGGGGCTGTACACCGGTTATGCAGTGTATAGCCCCACATTGCCTTTTATTTGGATTTTACTTCTTTCCAGAATGTGTTGTATATCTGGTCAGCGTCCTCTCCGAGATACTGGAAGGTCTCCAGATTGTTGTATTTTGACAAATCCGGGAATGCGATTTCGCTGTTTCGTATGTCCTCGTCCTCAATAAGCTTGCGTGCCTCCGTGTTTGGAGTGGAGTAGGTGATATACTCAAAATTCATAAGAGCGATATCCGGGCGGCAGAGGAAATTAATGAATTTCTCTGCATTCTCCTTGTTTGGGGCATTCTTTAAAATGCACCAGGAGTCAATCCATACATTGGTTCCTTCCTTTGGAATCACATATTCCAAATCGGGATTTTCCCGTTGTGTATAGATGGCTTCCCCGGAGTAAATAACGCCGATGGCAGCCTCGTTTCCAATCATTTTATCTCTTACCTGGTCCACCACATAAGCCTGGGTTAAAGGCTTTTGCTCAATCAGGGCGTCCTTAGCCTGCCCTAATTCATTTTCATCGGTGGAATTCATGGAATAGCCAAGCTTTTTTAATGCTACCATGAAGGCATCCCTTACGGAATCCTGCATCAGAATATTATCGGCATATTTTTCATTCCACAAAATGTCCCAGGAATCCACCGGCTCATCCACCATGGTTTTATTGTAGAGAATGCCCACCGTACCCACACAGTAAGGAATGCTGTATTTATTTTCCGGGTCAAATTCTCTGGACTGCTCGAAGTAGTTTTCGTCAATGTTTACCGCATTTGGCACATTGTCAAAATTAATCTCTGCCAGTAAATCATTTTCAATCATTTTCTGAATCATGTAGTCAGAAGGGCAGACCACATCATACTGGGCTGCACCGGATTCTATTTTGGGATACATGGTTTCGTTTGTCTCATACTCATCGTATATGACCTCAATACCGGTCTCCTCCTCAAACATTTCAATGACATCCGGGTCTAAGTATTCCCCCCAGTTGTAGACGATAACCTGTCCATCGTCCTGCAGGGCGGCGCCGCCCTTATAGATAAGGATGGAAATGGTAATTAAAATACATGCAGCGGCGGCAGCAATATATTTTTTTGTCCTCGGCTGCAGGGTCTTTCTGGTATGGGCACGTTTTTCTCTCCATACCGGCGCCAGATTAACGATTAAAAGAAGCACAAATACCGTTATAAAGATAATGGTGGAAAGCGCATACATTTCAGGCTTGATGCCCTTGCGCACTTCTGTGTATATTTTGGTGGAAAGGGTATCTACACCAGCTCCCTTTGTAAAGTGGGTGATGATAAAGTCATCTAAGGACATGGTAAATGCCATTAGAAAACCGGACAACACACCCGGTAAAATATCCGGAAAAACCACCTTGAAAAAAGCATATACCGGTGAAGCACCAAGGTCTAACGCCGCCTCATAGGTATGGGGGTTCAGCTGCCGGAACTTTGGCATTACATTTAAGATAACATAGGGAATATTAAAGGTAATATGTGCCAGCAGTATAGTCTGCATTCCGAAGCGGAGGCCAAAGCTGATGAATAAAAGCATCAGGGAGATTCCGGTTACAATATCCGCATTGAGCATTGGAATGTTGTTGATTCCAAGCAGGAGATTCCGGGAACGGGTCTTCATATTACTCAGGGCAATGCAGGTAATAGTTCCAATCAATGTGGCGGCAACAGAGGATACAAGTGCAATAAAAAGCGTGTTGTAAAGCGCCTGCATAATAGCCTGGTTCTCAAATAAGGAGGTGTACCAGGCAAGGGTAAAGCCTCCCCACTTTGCCCTGGTTCTGCTGTTGTTAAAGGACAGAACCATTAAGGTTACAATAGGCGCATAGAGAAAAATAAATATAATGATTATATAAAAGCGTTCTATAAACCGTTTCATCAGACTAAGCTTCCCTCCCCGTCTTTATCAAATAGTGCAGAAGCAGCCATGCTGATAATGATGAAAATCATCATGACCAGGGAAAGTCCGCTTCCCAGATTCCAATTGCTTGCCTGGGTAAATTCCTGCTCAATCACATTTCCAATTAACAGAATTTTGCTTCCACCTAACAGGTTTGAAATCACAAAGGTGGTGAGGGCAGGAATAAATACCATGGTGATACCGCTGATTACACCGGGAACGGTTAAAGGAAAGATAACCCTGGTAAAGGTCTGTACACTGTTTGCACCAAGGTCTCTTGCCGCGTTGATTACGTCCGAATCTAATTTAATCAGAGAGTTGTAAATCGGCAGTACCATAAATGGAAGAAAATTATATACCATGCCAAGTACAATGGCATAGGGTGTGTTAATGATATTCAGCGTTGGAAGATGGAAAAAGGACAATACGGAGTTGATGACTCCTGTTTTTTCCAGCAATGTCTGCCAGGCAAGGGTTCTCAGTAAAAAGTTCATCCACATTGGCAGAATAAAAATCAGCACAATAAAGCTGTTCTGGTTCACACCCAGCTTTGACAAAATCATGGCAAGGGGGTATGCCAGAACCAGACAGATTATGGTGGCAATCAGGGAGAGCAGAATGGACAGCAATAGCGCCTTCATATGCTCCGGTTCTGCGATGGCGGTAATGTTATCAAGGGTAAAGGTACCGGATTTATCTACCAGTCCGTAGTAGAAAATCATAAAAAGCGGTATCAGAATAAAGATAACTGACCATACGGTAAAGGGCATTGCCAGCCATTTTCCATGTTTACTCTTCAATGTAGGCTACCTCCTCGTCTTCAGATTCTGGTTTGTGCATAATCTGGATGTTAAACGGGTCTACGGTGATTCCCACCTGTTCCCCTACAGGGTGCATGACAGTGGAGTGTACCAGCCACTCAAAGCCGCCTGCCATAACCTCCATCTCATAATGTACGCCCTTGAAAATTACATGGGTTACCTCTCCGGAAATTGTACCCTCCTCAGGCTTACATAATACAACATCCTCTGGGCGGATAACCACGTCCACCGGTCTGTTGGTGCCAAAGCCCTCATCTACACATTGCCATTTGGCGCCCATAAAGGAAACAAGACGGTCTTCTATCATCATGGCGTCAATTAAGTTGCTGTCACCGATAAAATCTGCCACAAAAGCATTCTGCGGCTCATTGTAAATATCCTCCGGCGTTCCAATCTGCTGGATATATCCCTGGTTCATGACCACGATGGTATCGCTCATGGTGAGAGCCTCCTCCTGGTCATGGGTGACATAGATGAAGGTGATTCCCAGTTCATTTTTTAGCCGGATTAATTCGTACTGCATATCCTGTCTCAGCTTTAAATCCAGGGCGCCAAGGGGCTCATCCAAAAGAAGGATTTTGGGTTCATTTACAATGGCGCGGGCAATGGCAATTCTTTGCTGCTGTCCACCGGACAGGGAATCCGGTTTCCGATTTTCGTATCCGTCCAGATTCACCAGCTTCAGAGCATATTTGATTTTGTCATCTATATATGCCTTGCTTTTGTTCTTGAGCTTCAGTCCGAAGGCAATATTTTCTGCAATGGTCATATGGGTAAAAAGTGCATACTTCTGGAATACTGTGTTTAACTGCCGTTTGTTCGGCGGAACAGCAGTAATATCCTTACCATCAAACATAACCTTGCCGGAATCTGGCTGCTCAAATCCGCCTATAATCCGAAGAGTGGTGGTTTTTCCGCATCCGGAGGGACCCAGCAGGGTCAGAAATTCATTTTCCCGGATGTATAAATTCAAGTCGTCCAGTACGACGTTGTTGTCATAGGATTTGGTTATGTTTACAAGATTGATTAATTTGTTCGCCATGGAATCAATGTCCTCCTTATGGGTTTTATCATGTCCGGCGTGGGTTAGAAGCTTGGGGGGCTGGATACCCATATCAGGACAGCTCCGTTTTTGCCAGCTTCAATATAATGTCTGCCGGAGGGGGTAAAGTAAAAGGTTTCCCCTTTTTTTGCTTTGTAATGTTTGCTTCCCAGGTGAATGATGATGCTGCCGCTTAATACGTAGCCAAATTCTTCTCCCTCATGGGGCTGGTCGGGATAGGTGGAACCAGATGGCCTCAGTGTCAGGCGGATTGGCTCCATTTCATTTTTCTGGGCGTTAGGAATAATCCATTCTATTTTATTGCCCAGCTCTTCATCGGTTTTCTCGAAATAATCATCCTGTCTGAAAACAATCTGTTCCTCTTCCTCATCATTAAAAAAATCTTTCAGGTTTGTGCCGAGGCATTGCAGGATATCCATAAGTGTTGCAATGGACGGGGAGGTTAAATCCCGTTCCACTTGGGAAATGAATCCCTTAGAAAGCTCTGCCCGGTCTGCCAGCTCTTCCTGGGTGAGATTTTTGGCAACCCGGAGAGCCTTGATTTTGTATCCGATTTTCATATAGTCTCCTTAATATACTGCAAGGTTATTACTAATAAACTTTGAGTTTACTTTTACTAAACTTCAAGAGATATTATACATATTTTGAAAGTGAAGTCAATACTAAACTTACAGATTAGTAAAAGTAAAGTAACAGTTCAGCTTTTAGTTGCCAGACGTCTGTGGTTTTGACAAAATGATTCCGATTCGGGGGCGTTTGCACTTAATCGTGTGCGTAATGTTACTAAGCTCGAAAAAGCCTCGCTAAGTACCAATGGACACGAATACCCCTCCTCTGGAAATCATTTTTGTCAAAATCACAGCCTGTGTACTATCATTCAAGGCTGAACTGTTACAAAGTAAATGTTTTAAGAGTATTCAAAAATAGTAAAGTGTGATATAATAGGAACACTTAGCGAGTGCGAATTTACTGAAGCGATTATTTTTATGAAGAGAAGTTGGGCGTATGGGGTTATTAGAAACAGATTTAATAGAAGATTTATTGCATAGCTCTACCATTTCCAAGGGAATTGAGCGGACTATGGAACGCATTATAAATGAATTAGAGATTGACAGCATGTATATCATCCATTATGAGGAGGATATTATGCTTCCCGAGATTGTGTTTGAATGGGAAAGCCGGGACCGGAAAAGATTTTCCGGATTGAAGGAATATATAGATTTTATGGAGGAGAGGTATCATTTTGACGAGGAAAATCTATATGTTGCCAGGGCGACCACCGTGCTGCCGCCGGAAGAAAAGAAGCTCTATCAGGAGCTTGGCTATGAGGCGGTTGTGGAATACCGGATGACCAACCATGGAAACAGCATTGGCTATATGGCGCTGGGCTGGGAGTGCATTAAGGAGCTCACTGAGGAAGAGGTTAAGGCGTTACATATCCTGTTTAAGCTGATGAATGAAATGCTCATAAAACAGTTTTTTAAGGAAATTGTAGGGGAAAGTGACTGGAGGCTGTTTAAGCTGGCAAGCACCATGACCCGGACCATGCTTTATATGGTAGATGAAGAATACCGCATTCAGTATGCGAACAATTATGCAAAGGATGCGTATCCAAATATCAAAATAGGAGATTTGTGTTATAAGGCAATCCGGGGAGAGGACGCACCCTGTAAGGATTGTCTGCTGCTAAAGCTAAAGGAACAGGAATTTATAGAAAGCGCCATGTATCTGCCATATTTAGAGGATTCCTTTCATGTAAGCGCATCCAGGGTGAAAGCTCAGGATAACCGGAGCGCTTACGTGGTGACTCTGCAAAAGCAAACAGATTCCCAGATAATGCGCCAGCGGGAATCCATCGAGAAAAAATTTGTGTTTGCCATGCAGATGCTGTATAAGGACATGATTGCGGTGGAGATACGCCGGGATGCCTTTTATAATCTGTTTACTTTGGATGTGGACAACAGGTATTCTTACAGTTTGGATTTTGTGTTAAAATGGCTTTCGAAGGTACATCTGGATGACAAGCAGAAATTTTTGGAGTGCTTTGATATTAATTTTTTACAGAATGCATATATGAACGGGGAAACAAAAAAGGATATTGACTTCCGGTATCGTACCCATGAGGGCAGCTATCACTGTATGAATGGGAAGATTTTATTTGAGCAGAATACAAATAAGGAAGTGACAGCCTATATTTTGTTTCAGGATGTGGAACAGGTGCGGAGCAGCCAGATAGAGGAGTACCGGCAGCTTCGGGATTCCCTGATGGCAGCCCGTTCCTCCGCCGAGCTGAAGGGACAGGTACTTGCTAATATTTCCCATGAAATCCGGACACCAATGAGTGGTATAATCAGTATGTCCAGTGTGGCAAGACAGGTATATAAGAATGAGGAACGGCTGCTGGAATGTCTCGCCAACATTGACGACTATGCGGAGCACATGATGCAGGTTATGGATTCCCTGTTAGAGACGGTAAAGGTGGACAACAATGCCATTACCATTGCGAAACAGCCGTTCCGGCTGGAGAATTTCTTAAACCGTATAGATATTGCAGTGCGGGAAAAAATAGAAAAGAAAAATGTACAGCTTACAATTCAGTCCTATTGCCAGTACAAGCAGCTGTTAGGAGATGAAATCCGTCTCCAGCAGGCAGTCTGCTATCTGATAAATAATGCAATTTCTTATACACCGATTTCCGGTCAAATCTGTTTTACCGCAAAACAGATGGCGGTGGATAATAAAACCGTATATATCCGTTTTATTATTGAAGATACGGGGAATGGGATGACCGAGAAAATGAAGGAGAGTATCTTTGGATTTACCAGGGATACGGAGCATGGTGTTGTGGAAGAACAGCATTTTGATTTGTCCCTTGCATCAAGAGTGATTCAGTTAATGGGTGGGCAGATTGGAATGGATGTGAGTGCCGGAGGCACAAAGATTTATTTTACCCTTCCCTTTGAATTGCAGGAAGAGGTACAGAATAAGCCGGTCAAGAAAAAAATGACGCCGGCTGCCGGCAATTTTACCGGCAAGCGGATTTTACTGGCAGAGGACAGCGAGATGGGACAGGATGCCATACGGGCAGTATTAGAGGTGGTTGGATTTACTGTGGATGCGGTGGATAACGGTAAGAAGGCAGTTATCCAGTTTGTTTCACAGCCGGCATTTACCTATGACGCTGTGCTGATGGACGTACATATGCCCTTCATGGATGGACGTGAGGCGACCCGGTGCATACGGATTTCCGGTAAAGAGGACAGTGAGGAAATACCGATAATCGGTCTCATGGCAAACACCTATGAGGAGGATGTAGAGGAATCCCTGAAGGCTGGCATGCAGGCACATCTGGCAAAGCCGGTAGATGTGGATACCCTGTACAAAGTATTGAGAAAAGTAATTCCGGATGAAGAAGAACTTCTGGTATAAAAAGATTACAAATAATTAGGAGGCAAAGATATGAGTTATACGTTAGCAAGTGACGCGACACTTGATTTACCAATGGATTTAGTGGAAAAGTACGGCATTGCCGTTGTGCCTATGGCATTTACGCTGGACGGAGAGGAGATTCTGCATTATCCGGATGAGAGAAATATGTCGACGGAAGACTTTTATGAAGCATTAAAGCAGGGAAAAAAATCGGTAACATCCCAGATTAATCCGGTAAATTATGTGGAATTTTTTACCCCAATACTGGAAAAGGGGGAAGATATTCTGTATATCTGTTTTACCTCCGGTCTGAGTGGAACATACCAGTCTGCACTGATTGCAAAGAATATGCTGCAGGAGGATTTTCCGGAGAGAAGCATCCGTGTGGTGGATTCGCTGTGTGCTTCGGCGGGACAGGGCTATTTTGTCTATCTGGCAGCTTTGAAGAAGGAGGAGGGCTTATCTCTTGATGAGCTGGAGCAGTGGGTTATTACAAACCGGAACAGGGTGGCACACTGGTTTACGGTAGATGATTTGTTCCATTTGCAGAGGGGCGGCAGACTTTCCTTTGCGGAAGCCATGCTGGGAAGTGCCCTTAAAATTAAACCGATTATCAGTGTGGATGATGAGGGAAAGCTTTATGTGGAGAATAAGGTTCGCGGAAACAAGAAAAGCGTGGAATATATGATTTCCAAGATAAATGATACAATGGACGAGGAGGAGCATACCGTATTTATCGGTCACGGTGATGCCGAAGAGCGGGCATTGGAGTTAAAGGAGAAGCTGCTGGAGCGGACGAAAGCGGAAAATATCCGGATAACAAAGATAGGACCGATTATAGGAACCCATACAGGACCGGGAATGCTGGCTGTTCTGTTTATGGAGAAGAAAAAATAGAATAAGAAAAACCCGGAGCGCAGTCTTGTCACATTTTGCGGAAATTCAACATACTATGAAGTATACAAAGGGAATAAGGAGAATTTTTTTGGAACCTTATTGTAATATGAATACTTCTAATGAAAGGTATTTTCAAAATTCTATGAACCAGGGCTGCAGAACATGTGGGGATTCCCGCAACAGAGTTAGCAATAACAATCAAAGACCATGTCCTGACAGACAGAGACGAATGATGCGTGACAATGCCGGCAGGGGCATGGAGGTAGAGTGTGTCTGCAAAGCAGTTCCAAAAAGGAATTGCCACCAGGATGACCCGATGGAGAAGCTTGGTGACCGTTTTCCGGTTGTAATGGCATATGTTCCATGGCAGCAGTGGGGGGAACTGTATGACGCTGATTGCGGTTTGATGCAGGGAACCATATTCAAAGAGCTGAACTTAATTTTTTGTGGAGTGAGGTGCTGATTATGGAAAATATGTGCAAAGAAGATTTATTTAAGCTGATTCAGAGCACAAATTTTGCTATTATTGAATTGGCACTTTATCTGGATACGCATCCGGACTGTCCTTGTGCGCTAAAGACATATCATGACTATCATCATACTTTCTTAGAGGCGGTTTCCGTTTATCAGAAACGCTTTGAGCCGATTACAATTTACGGCGTGCATAACGATGATTACTGGACATGGGGAAATGAACCATGGCCATGGCAGAAAGGATGTGATTGTTAATGTGGACTTATATGAAAATGTTAGAGTATCCGGTCAATATTAAAACAACCAATGCAAAGCTTGCCATGGCAATCATGAGCCAGCTTGGCGGTCCGGATGGAGAAAAAGGGGCATCTACCAGGTATCTTTCCCAGCGTTATGCAATGCCGGATAACCGGGTTATCGGCGTTTTGACGGATATCGGAACAGAGGAATTAGGACATGAGGAGATGGTCGCCACTATTGTGACACAGCTGACAAAGAATCTCTCAATGAAAGAAATCGAAGATTCAGGCTTTTATCAGTACTATGTGGACCATACCATTGGTATCTGGCCACAGTCTGCCAGCGGTGTGCCTTTTTCAACGGCAACGCTCCAGTCAACAGGAGACCCGATTACCGACCTTCACGAGGATATGGCGGCTGAACAGAAGGCTCGTTTAACCTATGACAATATTTTAAGGCTTTGTAAGGATGAGCCGGATGTTTATGATGCCATCAAGTTCTTAAGAGCACGTGAAATGGTGCATTACCAGAGATTTGGAGAGAGCCTCCGCCTGATTCAGGATGATTTGGATGCAAAGAACTTTTATGCATTTAACTCAGCCTTTGATAAGAAGGCGACATGCCTGTAAGAGGCTTATACAAATAGAGACATAAAATGAAATGCTTTAAGGCGCATCTTATATGGTTCCATATAAGATGCGCCTTTAGTATGCAGGCAGTTTAAAATATCAGGAAGCTTTCGGAAGGCTATTTTTCGGAAACCGCTTTCTTTGCAAACTGGTTGTTTACCAGCTTATCATAAGGAACCCGGTTATCCAGCTCACCGGCACTGCTCAATATATTCTGCAGCAGGTCAAAGCTGCTCTCCTCAAATACCAGATTGTCTTTCCAGGTATCCTGTTCATAATATCTGGTGACAATGGTCTCAATGGTTTCGATATCTGTCTCCTCAAACTGAGGTGCAATTACCTCTGCTATTTCAGCCGGTGTATGGGAGTTGACATATTCCATGCCCTTTTGAAGTGCATTGGTAAAGCTCTGGATGATTTTTTCGTTTTCTTCCATGTACTCCTTTGTGGTACTGTAAGAGGTATATGGAACATAGCCGGAATCCACACCCAGGGAGGCGACGACATAACCCTCTCCGGCTGCTTCCAGAGCGGTTGCGGAAGGCTCAAACTCCACGGTAAATTCTCCCTGACCTCCGGAAAATGCGGCGGCAGTACTGCCAAAATCAATGCTCTGGTCAATATTTACATCTGTGGCAGGGTCAATACCGTTTTTATTCAGTATATATTCAAATACCATTTCCGGCATTCCGCCCTTTCGGCCTCCTAAAACATCCTTGCCCTTTATCATATCCCAGGTGAAGTCCTCGATTGGTTCTCTGGCAACCAGGAAATTACCGGCACGCTGGGTAAGCTGGGCAAAGTTCACTGCATAATTGGAGGCGCCCTCGCTGTACAAATACACGGAAGACTCTGCTCCCATAAATCCGATATCCGCCTCTCCTGCAATCAGTGCAGACATTACCTTGTCGGCACCAAATCCGGTTACCAGCTCAAGGTCAATTCCCTCCTCTTCAAAATAACCATTTTCAATGGCAACATACTGAGGTGCATAGAAGATAGAATGGGCGACCTCATTTAAGGTAACTTTGGTAAGCTTGCTGTTCGTTTTGCCGCAGCCTGCACAGGCTGCAAGGGCAGTGGCGCATACAAGAACAGCTGCCAGTAAGCATTTTGTAATTTTTTTATATTTCATCAATAGCTCCAAACACTTTTTTAGTAGTATATTCAGTAAAAAAGGAAAGGTTCAATGGAATGGTACATAGCTGGTTTGCATAATGCAAATGGATGAGGGAAAGCAGGATTCTTCCTTGCAGTTTTATGCTGTTTTTGATATACTGTTTAACATATAAATATATTTGACAGGTATAGTGCAAATGTATATTTTCTAATATGGGGAGGACATCCTTTATGAATAATAATGGATTGATGATGCAGTATTTTGAATGGTATTTGCCAGCGGATCACAGCTTATGGAAACATATCGTGGAGGAGGCTTCCAAATTAAAAACGTTAGGCGTTACTTCTCTTTGGGTGCCACCGGCTTACAAGGGTGCCGGCGGTGATAAGGACGTTGGATATGGTGTATATGATTTATATGATTTGGGTGAATTTGAACAGAAGGGGAGTATTCCAACAAAATATGGAACCAAGAAGGAATATATTGAGATGGTTCAGGCGGTTCAGAAAAAGGGAATTGACATTTATGCAGATATTGTTTTGAATCATAAAATGGGTGCAGATGAGACGGAAATGGTTCAGGCGGAGGAATTTAATGCCAACAGCAGGAACCAGATGGTGGGCGATGAGAAGACCATCTGTGGATGGACAAAGTTTACATTTCCGGGACGGAAAGGCAAGTATTCTGACTTTACGTGGAACTGGACGCATTTTGACGGAATCGACTGGGACCAGCAGGCAACCCGCAATGCGATATTCCGTTTTATGGGTAAGACGTGGGAAGAAGCTGTAGATGAAGAGAATGGAAATTATGATTATCTGATGGGAGCGGATTTGGATTTTGACAATCCGGAGGTAAAGGACGAGCTTTACAAATGGGGTGAATGGTATCTGAAAATGACCGGCGTTCACGGATTCCGTCTGGATGCGGTAAAGCATATCGGATTTTATTTTTATAAGGACTGGCTGCCGGTTATGCGGGAGGTAAGCGGAAGGGATTTGTTTTGTGTCGGTGAGTACTGGCACTATGATGTGAACCATTTAGAGAGATATCTTGCAAATGTGAATTATGAAATGTCACTGTTTGACGTACCTCTTCATATGCATTTCCATGATGCATCAAAAGCCCATGGCAATTACAATATGGCGTCCATTTTAAATGATACACTGGTCAGCAGGCATCCGATTCAGGCAGTTACCTTTGTTGATAACCATGACACCCAGCCCGGGCAGGCACTGCAGTCATGGGTGGAAGACTGGTTTAAGCCCCATGCCTATGCGATTACTCTTCTCAGAAGGGATGGATATCCATGTGTGTTTTATGGTGATTACTATGGTATTCCCCACGATAATATTGCACCAAAGAAGGCAATGCTTAACAAGATGATGAAGATAAGAAAACGCTTTGCATATGGTGAGGAGCACGACTATTTTGATGATTATAACGTAGTGGGCTGGACACGGGAAGGAGATGCGGAGCATAAAAATTCCGGAATTGCAGTTGTAATGTCGGACAGTACCGGAGGAAGCAAGCGGATGTATATTGGAAAGCAGTTTGCAGGGCAGTTTTTCAAGGATGCGCTGGGCAATGCAAAGTATAACATTAAGATTGATGAGGATGGCTGTGGAGAATTTTATGTGAACCGTGAAACGGTGTCAATCTGGATTAATGAGAGTGTAAAATTATAATTGTTTATAAGGGAAAAGGCTGGTCTGGTGCAGACTGGCTTTTTTTATTCTAAAGAAGCCGGATTCATATTTTTTCTTGCATAAAATGATTATCTATATTATAATAAAAACACTTTAATACAGTAAAATTTCACAGTAGTAGTGTATAGCAGAGCTATATACGGCTGCTGTCACAATATAGTAATGGAGCGTAGAGTATATGGGTAAAAGTGTAAGAACAACGGCAGTGAGTGAACTATTTGAGGCAATTCTTACGTTGCAGAGTGAAGAAGAATGCTTTGATTTTTTTGAGGATGTATGTACAGTCAATGAACTGTTATCCTTGGCACAGAGATTTGAGGTTGCAAAGATGCTAAAGGAAGGGCATACCTATATGGAAGTGGCAGAGCAGACGGGAGCGTCCACAGCTACCATTTCCAGAGTAAACCGGTCACTGAATTATGGCAAGGATGGCTATGAAATGGTTTTTGCCAGAATGAGGAAAAACAGGGAGAACAAATAGCAGTTTCTATTCAATCTGCTTGTCCTCCTTTTCGTTTTTCAGACGCTGTTTTTCAGCCTTTTCCTTTTGTTTCGCCCGTTCTTTGGCTTCTTTTAGCTCTGCCTTGGAGACAGGGTCCTCGTGCAGGGAATCAATAAGCTTTTCCACCAGCTGTTTCTTTGCGTAAATATCATAGCTTAGCATGGTAATCATGGCATATGTCTTAAGATAGTCATCCGATGCCTCAAATTGCTTGTCTGCAATTTCGTACACCTCCTGAATGCTTTCCCTTACCTTAATGCCATATTGCTGCTCTAAAGCAAACAAATCAGTGTAAATGTCCGCCATGGTGGTTCCACTGCTCTTCTGGAAATAGGAATCCGTCATTGGCTGTAACAGATTCTGGATATCGTTGATAGATAAAAAATTCTTCAGATAGTAGATATATATCAGAAGGATAATATGGTCCTTTGAATATTTCTTCTTGTCAGAAGGAGGCAGCAGGGCATTTTTGGAATAGTTATTAATCATGGTCTTTGTAAGAATCTTGTCCTCTTCATGACGTTTGTTACCGTGAAGCTGCTTGTCCATGAAAGTTGTAATCTGGTCCATATATAATTCAATGGATGGAATATCCTCTGGAAAGATATAGTCTAACTTAATCCATTCGTCAATCTGTGCTTTAATTTCGTGAAATGTTTTTTTACTCATAGTATCCCCTCGTAGTTTGAAATTCTGCTGAACAACAGGCATGCATCAATATCTGTTATATTTTGTGGTACATATATTACAGTATATAGTTTTTGATACTATATTGCAAGAGGCAATTTCAAATTTTGGATATAGGAAGCTGTTCCATTATTTCCTTTGCGGTATCCGCCTTGTTCATGGTGTAGATATGAATTCCATCCACGTTGTTAGCAATTAAATCCTCTATCTGTTTTACAGCATATTCAATTCCTGCCTTATGTAAATCCTCCGGTGCATCGGCATATTTTGCTACGAGACTGCTAAGCTCTCCTGGAACGGAGGTCCCGGATAAGGTAACACTGGTGCCGAGCTGCTTTGCAGAGGTGATGGGCATGATTCCGGCTGAGATTGGGACATGGATTCCTTTTTTCTCAGCCAGCTCCCGAAATTTATAGAATTTGTGATTATTGAAAAACATCTGGGTAATCAGAAAATCCACTCCGGTATCTACTTTTTGTTTCAGATAGTAAAGGTCGGATTCTCTGGATTCAGACTCCGGATGAATCTCCGGATAGCAGGCTGCAGCAATGCAGTTGCCGGATTCCCGGCGAATAATCCGGATGATATCTTCTGCGTGTAAAAACCTGCGGTTTGCGTAGGCTTCATCGCTCATATCCTTTGGACGGTCACCCCGGAGAGCCAATACATTGGAGACGCCTTTTTCCTTTAGCTCATTTATAAAGTCCGTCAGAAATGCTTCATCCATTGCCACTGCAGTCAGATGAGCAATGGCCTCAATATCACAGCTGTTTTTTATGTAGGAGGCGATAGCAGCGGTTTTTTGGAATTGCTGCCGCCGGCACCATAGGTGACGCTGATAAAATCGGGGTTCAATGTTTTTAATTTGTTAAGAGTATTATAGATATCGTTGAAATCTTCTTCCTTTTTGGGTGGAAATACCTCAAATGAAAAAATGGTTCTGCCCTGCCGGTATATATTCTTAATCATAATAGTATCCTTTCTGATAATCTGCCGTAAGAATCGAAGGGAACGCAGCAGTACTATCTGTAATGTTTTGCTCTGCTTTTGCAGGATTATTGTAGCATATCGGGAGGTTTCTAACAAGATTACAATTCAGACCTGCCTTGCTGTATGAAAAAGAATTGCAGAGGATTTTAGAATCATGTATAATGTATATTTAGTTTAAAAAGATAAAGAGGTACAGGCTATGAACGGTTTAAATGATATGCAGTCTGCTGCGGTGCAGTACACAGACGGACCCTTATTGCTGCTTGCAGGAGCGGGCTCCGGAAAAACCAGGGTGTTAACCCACAGGGTTGCCTATTTAATTGAAGAAAAGGGGGTGGCGCCATATAATATACTGGCGATTACCTTTACAAATAAGGCAGCGGGAGAAATGAGGGAGCGTGTAGACCGGATTGTATCCTTTGGAGCGGAGAGTGTCTGGGTATCAACCTTCCATTCGCTATGTGTGCGTATTTTAAGAAGATATATTGATAATCTGGATTATCAGACAAATTTTACCATATATGACAGTGATGACCAGAAGGTGGTGGTAAAGGAATGCCTGAAAAAGCTGAATATGGATTCGAAGCAGTATCCGGAGCGTGGAATTATGGCAGAGATATCACGGGCAAAGGAGCGCTTTATCTCTCCGGCAGAATTTGACAGGGAAGCAAGCGGCAATTACCGCAAAATGCAGGTAGCCAGAGTGTACAATGAATACCAGACAAAGCTTAAGCAGAGCAATGCCCTGGATTTTGATGATTTGTTATACAAGACAGTGGAATTATTTCAGTTTCATCCGGAAATTCTGGAGAACTATCAGGATAGATTCCGATATATTATGGTGGATGAGTATCAGGATACGAATCATATCCAATTTCTGTTAATAAAGCAGCTGGCAGCCAAATACCGCAATTTGTGCGTGGTAGGAGATGATGACCAGTCCATTTATAAGTTTCGGGGAGCAAATATTTATAATATTTTGAATTTTGAGGAGGAATATCCGGAGGCAAGAGTAATTAAGCTGGAACAGAATTACCGTTCTACGAAGAATATATTAAAGGCAGCCAATGGTGTTATTTCTCATAACGAGGGACGTAAGGATAAAGCCTTGTGGACAGAGTTGCCGGAGGGCGATAAGGTGACATTTTCTCTTTTTGACACAGAGTACCAGGAAGCAGAGAAGGTGGTGCGGGAGATTGCAAAAATGCATAAAAATGAGGGAAAAACATATAATTATTTTGCAATCCTTTACCGCACGAATGCCCAGTCACGTATTTTCGAGGAAAAGCTTTTAATGCAGAACATTCCATATAAGATAATCGGAGGTCAGAATTTCTATGGACGCCGGGAAGTCAAGGACTTAATCTGCTATCTGAAGGTGGTGGACAATGGACGGGATGATATGGCAGTTCGGCGGATTATCAATGTTCCCAAAAGAGGGATTGGAGCGGCAAGTCTTGATAAAATACAGGCGTATGCAGATACCTATGAAATGGGACTTTTAGATGCCATGTTTGAAGCCTCCAATGTGCCGGGCTTAAACAGGGCAGCGGCTAAGGTGGAAGGCTTTACAAATCTTATTCTGGATTTCAGGGATTTGCTGAAGGCCGGAATGAGCTTAAGTGAGCTGTATGACGCTATTTTAGAGCGTACCGGGTATCAGGATGAACTGGTGGCAGAGCATACGGAAGAATCAGAAGCCAGGCTTGAGAATCTGGCAGAGCTTAAGAATAAAATTGTCCAGTATGAACAGGAGGCGGAGTATCCAACCCTTTCAGAGCTGCTGGAGGAAATTGCCCTGGTGGCGGATGTTGACAGTCTGGAAGAATCAGAGGACAAGGTACTGTTGATGACCTTACATAGTGCAAAGGGGCTGGAATTTCCGTGTGTGTTCCTGGGCGGTATGGAAGACCGGTTGTTTCCAAGCGGAATGGCATTAAATTCCGATGACCCTGATGCGGTGGAAGAGGAGAGAAGGCTTTGCTATGTAGGAATTACCCGGGCAAAGGAAAAGCTTTATTTAAGTGCGGCGAGGCAAAGAATGATGCATGGTACTGCAAACTTTAATCCCATATCCCGTTTTGTGAAAGAGATACCGGAGGATGTGATAGAAAAAAATGGAGAGGGCGCCTTCGCCATGCGCAGGCAGACAGAATCTCTTCAACAGGCAAAGAGGGATTTAGCCAGCCGTGGAGCCACCGTAAGCAGTAAACCTTACTCCTATCAGAAAAATGCGGCAACGGGAACTCCGGCTTTTGGAAAGGAGTTCCGGGTGGAACGAATGGAGATAGACTATGGGGTAGGTGATATGGTGGAGCATGTGAAATTTGGCACAGGAGTAGTGACTGCGCTGGTATCCGGAGGAAAGGATTATGAGGTAACGGTGGATTTTGAAAAGGTTGGAGTGAAACGGATGTTCGCCTCTTTTGCAAAATTAAAAAAGCTTAACTAAAGAAATTTTGTTTTACGTATAGTAAAGATAAAAGTTTTGTGATATACTATGAACACTTGATAAGTGTGCAGCACAATTTGGCGCTATGTGGAAAGGAAGGTATTACAATGAAGAATTTAGATGATTTAATTAATGCAGCTAAGATTCAGGAGTTAATTAAGCGTGAGGACCCACAGGAGAAAGCTACAAGAAGAATTCTCTGGGTGTTTGCAGTTATCGGAGTAATTACAGCTGTTGCCGGTATCGCTTATGCAGTTTATCGTTATTTTACACCAGACTATCTGGATGATTTTGACGATGACTTTGACGATGATTTTGATGATGATTTTTTCGATGACGAGGAAGAAGTTAAACCGGCATCTAAGGCAACAGAGGCGTAATCTGGTCTAATATTTTACCAAATAGGAAAAGAAAAGGAACTGTTGCGTTTGCAAGAGTTCCTTTATCTTGTTAATGCTAAAGGAATGGACATATGTTATCAGTTATATTACCTGTTTATAATGAAGAAAACAATATAAAAAGAGCGTATCAGGCGATTAAAGAGGTACTGTTACCCAAAGGAATTGATTTTGAACTGGTTTTCGTAAATGACGGCTCCCGGGATAAAAGCTTTGAAGTAATCCGTGAATTAACAGAGCAGGTCAGCGATGCAAAGATTATAGGATTATCCTTTTCAAGAAATTTTGGAAAAGAGGCGGCAATCTTTGCCGGATTGTCTCATGCCACCGGCGATGTCTGTGCGGTAATGGATTGTGACTTACAGCACCCGCCAGAGACCTTGCTTGAAATGTATGCTTTGTGGGAGCAGGGCTTTGAGATTATTGAAGGAGTGAAGCGTTCCAGAGGAAAAGAGAACCCTGTATACAAGGTTTTCGCAAAATTATTTTACAGGATGATTAGTCATTCCACTGGAATTGAGATGTACCGCTCTTCTGATTTTAAGATGTTAGACCGCAAAGTGGTGGATGAATATGTGAAATTGACGGAACGCAATATCTTTTTCCGTGCATTATCCTCCTGGCTGGGCTATAAGAGCGCAGTGGTGGAATTTGACGTAAAAGAACGGGCATCCGGCACCACAAAATGGTCCATCAAATCATTGGTCAGATATGCCGTTGGAAGTATCACATCCTTTACTACAGCGCCAATGCAGCTGATAACCTTTTCCGGTATTATATTTTTTATATTTGCATTGATTCTGGGAATCCAGTCCATTGTAAAATGGGCTACGGGACATGCGCTGGAGGGCTTTACCACCGTAATTCTCCTGCTATTGCTGACAGGAAGCCTGATTATGATTAGTCTTGGTATTATTGGCTATTATCTGGCAAGGATATATGAGGAGATTAAGGGAAGACCAAGGTGCATCGTGGAAGAAATAGTGAAATCATCCGGGGAAATCAATAAAAAATAAAAAGGGGGTTTACAAACGGAGATTTATTTGTTATTATAACTTTTGTGCTGTTTGAGGACATTCAAATGGGTCAATATAATTTCAAAAAAAGTTGAAAATAATGGTTGACAAGTCAAAGGCATTTTGTTATAGTAGTTGTTGCGTCAGCGATGACACCGTAGAAACGGGGTGTGGCTCAGCTTGGCTAGAGCGCTTGATTTGGGATCAAGAGGTCGCAGGTTCGAATCCTGTCACCCCGATTTTCAACACTAATGTGCGGGTGTAGTTCAATGGTAGAACACTAGCCTTCCAAGCTAGATACGTGGGTTC
>JAXVOW010000126.1:0-2713 GCA_037301995.1 bacterium
CCGGTATTCTCAATGCTGTTGAAACAACCAGCTATGATTTCCTTTTCCGCATCCGAATACCTCTGTGTTCCATGAACATCTTCTGTCACTCCCAAGTTAAATACATACTGGTTGGTAAGCTGTTGGTGGTTATACCAGCGGTCTTTCCGGATAATATAACCGGCTTTTTCCAGCTTGCGCATATTGTACTGGACTGTACGCTTACATACACCGAGCGCTGAAGCTATCGTTTCCACTGCCGGGAAGCACTGCTCCTTGTTGGACTTATGTACAAGATACTGCAGCAATGCAACTGTTCCCTTTTTCAAATTGAAATCTTTATACGCTGCATTTAATAAATCATATTTTGTTTCAATTCTCTGCATAACCATTCTCCTTTAAAAAATAATTTTTTATATTGTATTTTAAGAATAATTATGCTATCATCTACCTATAGCGTTGTAGAGGATAGCATTTATTGTTATTCCAAGTAGAAGGATGTTGCTAGCATCCTTCTTTTTTTGTTGCCAGGTATATGAGAAAATGGTCCAGTGAACCATTTTTGAGTCTGCATATCAGTTAACGGCAGCCTGTATATAGTTCAGGCTGCCGTTTTTATACCCAGTCAGGATTTCCCTTTACATAGATATCCCTTCCTGCTGCTGGCTTCTCAGCTTCTTCTGCTGTGTCTTCTGGTTCATCTGCTGTTGCGCCTGGATATCCACACTCTGTTCCGTCCGGATATTTCCCGCGTTTAATTTGAGCAGCTCCGCATCTGCCGGCGATAAATCCAGCTCCTTTATGATTTCCTCCAATCTGGCATTGGAATCCATCACTGAACCCAATTCCTCGGAATCCTCCACTGATTTATTTTCCCGCTTAAGCTGCTGCAGCAGAGGTCTCACCAGATACCGCTCATTAGAGTTAATCTGGTCCTGATAATACTGCCTGCTGATTACCCTGCTTAACTCCGGTACCTTTTCCTGTGCCTTCTCATAAAGCTGCTCATATACATTCTTTTCATTATTTCCGGAATAGGTATCAATATAGGAATTGATTTCCTGGTCTTTCCTGGTCACAAGACTGTAAGTAATACCAGTCTTAAACTCTCCTGCAGCGGACAGCTTGTCAATGGTATCCTTGAAATCATATACGCTCAGTACCTGGCCTTTCGGCAGCCGGTCATTGGTACTTTCCAAAATCCGGATAAATGCCTCATTTTTTTCTTTTTCCGGCACATTGAAAATGCCAAGCCGGTTATTTGCTGCATATGCCCTGAAGTCATTCAGACTTGAACAAATCTCATATCCCGCCTCCTTTAACCTGGTATTTAGCTCCCCGATAGAACCGTCCCATTCACTGCTTAAGGATTTCCTGTATATATTGCCTGCTATATCACTGGTATACAGATATGGACCTGGTTCTGCCCCAAAATCAACGTAACAGAACTTATCCGGTGTTACCCGGGCGGCTTTTAATGTGTCCAGCACATAGTTGTATTCTTCAAAGCCCTCAAACTCTGTCTCCAGATTGGAAAATTCAGCCGACAGGACGGCGGAATCGATTGCATTAAATGCCTTCTCCAAATCTGATGCAGTGACAGAGGAATCCAATGCAGCAGTTACACATTGTTTTACATCATCGATACCGGTAATGTTCATTTTATCAAGTATATCCGCCTGCTCTGCAAGCTGTTTCTGCAATCTAAGGGAAACATCCGTTTCCTTCAGATTCTCCAGATTACTCAGTTCAATAAAACGCTCCCTGCCATAGCTGTTTACGATTTTCTTAAAATTCTTTAAAGTCTCAAGCTCCTGCTGTACCTCTTCGGTATCCGCATACTTGATTCGTGGATATTCATCACGTATTTCCATCCGGAGCATTTCCAGCGCCGCCTCTTCATCAAGTCCGGCTTCCATATACGACTGCTTCCCTGCGGATATTGTTTTACCTATGGATGTTATTTCCGAAAGTGCAATCTGGTTTCCCCTGTTCTCCAGCTCGGCAAGCCTCTCCGCCTGGGAGCTGTCAGCCAGCCTGCTGTTTTCTGTGTGCAGATACTGGTCATAAAACTTTTCCGCCTCCTCATAATTTTCAAAGGTGACTGCAGAATATACCACTTCCGGTTCATATTCATTTAACTCCACATATGCAATCCGGTACCGTTCTTCCAAACTGGTATCTTTAACGATTGAATAATATTTTACACTGTCCGAAGAAGCATACTTGCGGATAAGAAGAAATTTCTGGTTAATCTGGGATAAAGAGCTTACATTTTCATTTAATACCGGGATTGCCGAAGTATTATATGCTCCGGTGGTAAGCCTGTTCTTTTCCGATATATCGTTATTTTTTTCATATTCTTCTATTGTCCAGAGCATATATTTGTAAGAATCCACCAGTCTCATCTCCTGGCGCATCTGCCTTACAGCATCCTGCTCTTTCCCTATCCTTGCAGCATACCGCTCTGCTCTTTCAAAGTTGCCGGTCCGGAACACATATTCAGCAACCACATCCTTGCTGCTCTGCGGTAAATTCTCCGTTATTAGATTAATACGTGCCATCAGCTGGATGCTTGAATCCGATGCCGTATTTTTAGGGTAGCCAAATGCCCTGCAGATATGGTCATATTTCTTCACAAGCTGTGGTTCCAGCTCCATTCCGTTTTCCAGCAGATTATGAATGCACAGATACTCTGTCCGGACATAAAAATCACAGTCAATCCTGTTTTTTA
>JAXVOW010000127.1:0-9672 GCA_037301995.1 bacterium
ACAAAATGACGCTTTGTCCATCTATTTTTCCCTTTCCATACATACCCTTATGCTTCATGGTATCCAATGCTATATTATATTTGTCTGCCAATGCATCTATAACTTCAAATCCAACATTATGCCTTGTCTTATCATACCTGGCAGTTGGATTTCCAAGCCCTACAACCAACTTCATAATTCTTCTCCCGTTTATTATGCCAGATAAATTAATCATCTCTTTCAGCCCGGTTTCTGAGAATCATCTCTGCCTCTTCTAACTGTTCCGGTGAATTCACACCCTTTATTTCGTCAACATCATCAATTACCATAGTGGCAACCTCTCCAAGCCCTTCTGATTTTACTATCTCAATGGTATCTGTCAGGTAATATTCTCCCTGTGCATTATCATTCGTAATCATAGAAAGAGCCCTGCTCAATACAGCAGAATCAAAAATGTACATACCGGAATTAATCTCATCTACCCTCTGCTCCTCCAAAGTCGCATCCTTCTGCTCCACAATTTTAACAAACTTACCCCAGTTATCCTTAATAATTCGCCCGTATCCTGTGGGGTCATCCACCTTTGCAGTCAATACCGTAATCGCATTCCCCTCTGCAATATGTGTTTCCACAAGCTTTTTCAGGGTCTTTCCCTTAATTAACGGTGTATCGCCACACAGTACCATGGTAATACCATCCTTACCGATAAACTCACTGGCACATTTAACTGCATGACCGGTTCCCAGCTGTTCCTGCTGGAACACATACGTCACATCTTCTCCCGCTGCTTCCTTCACCAGCTCTGCCTTATGACCCACCACCAGACAGATATCCGAGATATCCGCTCCTGCTTCGACTGCTGCATCAATGGAATATTTTACCATGGGCTTCCCCAATGCTCTATGAATCACCTTTGGCAGCTCCGACTTCATACGGGTTCCCTTTCCGGCTGCCAATATTACTGCCTTTACACGTTCCATTTTCTTCCTCCTTATATTTTAATGCAAATCAGAATGCATACAAACAACTCAAACTTAATCACCATAAGTCTGAGTCTTAATTTTGCCTTTTGATAAAGTATTTTACCACATTTCCCGGAAATATACTACCTTAAATAAATGAAAACAGGACGGAAAACATGCTCCATCCTGTCTTAACATCTCAAATTATCTGCTGACTGTCAGCCTGGAAGAAACCTTCGATTTTTTCAAAAGCTTCTTATATTTACCAAGCTTTGATTTTGGAACCTTAACCTTTAACTTTTTAGCATTTCCATAGAAAGCCTTCTGTCCAATCTTCGTTATCTTGGTGGAACGGATTACCACCTGATTTAATTTCTTACACTTATAAAAAGACATTTTGCCAATGGTCTTCACATTTTTTCCGATTGTCACCTTTGTAATCTTTTTGTTATTGGCAAAGGCCTTGGCTCCAATCCCCGTTACCTTATACTTTTTCCCTGCAAAGGTAATGGTATCCGGTATTGTGACCTTACCAGCTGCCTTAGAGCCATTTGATACCTCTACTACTCTTCCTTTTGCCGATTTTGGAACCGTATACTGAAGCTTACCGGATTTAATAGTGGAGCCAGGTTCAAGAACGGAACTACTCTTCACATTACCGGGTATCTGCACCGCATCCGGATACGAAAACAGGATTTCTATTATCAAGCCCTCCTGTTCTATAATCTCTGCACACATCTCATAAGAATTCTCATACACATAACAAATGATATCATATGTTTCCCCGGTATCTTCCTTGACATGAGTTGTAATTTTTTCACAGGAAACATTTTGAAATACCTCTGTTCCATTATATTCATAGGTTACCTGCGCACCCTCAATATCTTGATAAATATAGTTTACATCCTCTTCCCCCAGCCAAATCTCTGAAGAATCCCCAGGAGCGACATACCATTTCTTCTTCTCTGAGTCATATTGGTATATCAGATTGTTCTTTTCATCCAGATACATCACTTCTCCCAACCACTCCACATAGCTTGTCTTTGTATTCTTATCCACTGACATTGCCATGAATTTTTCCCGCTGTCCTTCATAAGTCATATATATATCATATGCCAATACCTTCTTTGCCGACATAACGGTTTGACACTTTCCGATAATCCCTTCTGCATCCTTATTCTCTGCCGCAGAAGCCACTGCCTTACCTCCAAAAACTCCTAATAATACAAAAAAACATACCAAAAAATATTCCATTCTCTTTTTCATATATCCACTCCTCACTTTTACAAAAATTTTTTATAAGACAATATCTATCTCATACAAAAGCTTATGTCTTTTATATAAATAAGCCGAAGACTTGCATCTCCGGCTTACACATTTGAAAACATTATTACACGGCCTGTTCTCCATCCTCCTGCAGCACCTTCTCATACTCGGCCAGAATCAACGACTGAATACGCTCCCGGGCACTTTGGTTAATTGGATGGGCAATGTCCCTGTAATCCCCATCTGCCGCCTTACGGCTGGGCATTGCAATAAACAAACCTTTTTCTCCTTCTATTACCTTGATATCATGAACTGCAAATTCATTATCCAGTGTAATTGATGCAACTGCTTTCATTTTCCCCTCTTTTGTGACTTTTTTAAGTCTGATATCTGTAATCTCCATTTTTGTTACACCCCTTTGTACTTTAATATCATGAATCCAGTTCATGATTACATTTCAATATTCCCTTATGAACAAGGGATTTTTCTTCATTATATAGATTCTTCCCTCCAGAAAAGGACTATAGTGCATAGCGGAAGTTCTTCTCAACAACAACCTTAATCTGTCCCGGCTCAGCCGTATGAATGGTATTTGCCCGCAATGTATCGCGGCTTTCCACAATACAGTTCTCGATAACAGAATTATCACCAATATGCACATCATTTAAAATAATTGAATTACGAATAACACAATTATTCCCCACATATACCTTCTTAAACAACACCGAATTCTCCACTGTACCATTCACGATACATCCGCTGGCTATCAGGCTGTTATTTACCACTGCGTCCCCATTATATTTTGCAGGAGGTAAATCATCAACCTTGGAATATACATCCGGATACTGACGGAAGAAATAGTCTCTGATATCCTTTTTTAAGAAATCCATATTAGTCTTATAATAAGAATCAATGGTTCCAATGTTTCTCCAATAAGAATCCATCTTATATGCATATATCTTCTTAACATTCTTGTACCGGATTAAGATATCCTTAACAAAGTCTGTTCTTCCTTCCTTTGCACATGCTTCCAACAGCTCAATCAGCTGTCTTCTACGGATAACATATACACCAATGGATGCGGTAGATGTCTGGGCAACCAGAGGTTTTTCCTCAAAATCGATAACCTGCATATCCTCATTGTACTTAACAACACCAAAACGGCTTACATCATCCTCTTCCGGATTGATATCCTTACATACAATTGTAATATCCGCACCCTTTTTAATGTGCTCCTCCAATACCTTGTTGTAATCTAACTTATAAACACCGTCACCACTGGCAATTACCACATAAGGCTCATGGCTGTCCTTCAGGAAATTAATATTCTGGTAAAGTGCATCTGCAGTACCCTGATACCAGAAATTATTAGTAGAAGTAATGGTTGGTGTAAATACATACAAACCGCCCTGTTTTCTACCAAAATCCCACCATTTGGATGAATTCAAATGTTCATTCAGGGAACGTGAATTATACTGTGTAAATACCGCTACCTTCTGAATATGGGAATTTGTCATATTACTTAAAGAGAAATCAATAGCCCGATAGCTGCCTGTGACAGGCATTGCCGCTACCGCTCTCTTTGCAGATAATTCTCCCATTCTGCTGCTGTTACCACCTGCTAAAATAATACCGATTGCTCTCATGCTAAGTCACCTACCTTTATCAAACTAGAACCACTCTTTAACAATCCATCCGGATATTCAGACTTGTCCGTAGGTCCAAAGATAGCCGTATTCTTACCTACCTTAACACCATCTGGAATCGTAGAATTCTCTCCTATGGTAACTAAGCCAAAGGAATAAATGTGTGGCGCTGACTCATTCGGCGCTTCCTCACCGACACCAAGCTCTACATCCTTGCCTATCTCAACATTCTCAGCAATAATCGCCTTATTAATTACAGCTCCCTCACCAATCACAGAATTGTTCATGATAATCGAATCCTTCACAACTGCTCCGGCTCCAATGGTAACACCCGAGCCAATTACGCAGTGGCTGACCTCACCATATACCTCGGTACCTTCACCTACAATGCTTTCTGTAACAGTTCCGGATTCATCAATATACTGAGGCGGCAGAATATCACTCTTGGTATAAATTCTCCAGAATTCCTCGTATAAATTAAACTCCGGAATGATATCAACCAGCTCCATATTTGCTTCCCAGTATGAACCAAGGGTTCCAACATCCTTCCAATATCCCTTGAAATCATAAGCAACAACCTTTGAACCATTTTCATGGCAATGCGGAATGATATGCTTACCAAAATCACAGGAAGGAACATCCTTAAGCTCCTGTAATGCAGCCTTCAATACGCTCCATTTAAAAATATAAATACCCATGGAAGCTTTATTGCTTCTTGGTTTCTCCGGTTTTTCTTCAAATTCCTGAATCACACCATTGCCATCTGTAATAACAACACCAAAACGGCTGGCCTCTTCCATCGGCACTTCATATGTCGCAAGTGTGATGTCTGCTTCCATAGACTTATGATAATCAAGCATTACCTCATAATCCATCTTATAAATATGGTCTCCTGACAGGATGAGCACATACTCAGGATTATAATAATCAATATACTCCAAATTCTGGTAAATTGCATTTGCTGTACCAGTATACCATTGACTGTTGGTACTCTTCTCATATGGCGGCAATACTGTTACTCCACCAATACTTCTATCCAAATCCCATGGAATACCAATTCCAATATGCTGGTTTAATCTAAGCGGTCTGTATTGTGTCAGCACACCTACGGTATCAATTCCTGAGTTAATACAGTTACTAAGTGGAAAATCTATGATTTTATACTTTCCACCAAAGGCAACTGCAGGTTTAGCAAGCTTTGAAGTAAGTACGCCCAGTCTGCTTCCCTGTCCGCCAGCCAATAGCATGGCAATCATTTCTTTCTTAATCATAGTGTCACCCCTTTATGCAAGATATGTGTTTAATTATAACATTAAAAAGTTAAAAATAAAAGATTTTTTATGCAATTTAACATATTTTTCCTGATTTTTGTTAATTTTCTCAGCAAAAACTCTTAATTTAACATGATTCTTTTATTTTTCTGTCGTTTTTTTGCGCATTTTTTATAAATATTGCACAAAATTAATTTTTTGCAGACATTATCGTTAAATTTGAACATGCATTCCATATCTAATTAAAATACTGGTACGTCAATTTGGATATCTTTTGAATTCCCGTTATAGCGTTAGTCCCGTTATAGCTCATAACCACAATGACATAGTCTGCTCCCTTGGAATATACAATCGCCGCATCATTCTCTGCAAAGGAGGTTTCACCCGTTTTATTTGCAACCTTTACATTCTTCGGAATACCTGCTGGAATTTTTGTCCTGCGGGTCTGCTTTTTCAACAGCTTTATCATTTCCTTTGAATACGCTTTGCTCACACAGGTGCCCCTGTACATCCGCTCTAAGGCATATCCACAATCCCTGGCGCTGGTTACATTTTTTCTACTGCTTTTTCCCATGGGCACCTGAAAGCTTGTTTTGGAATACCCATTTTTCCTGCAATATCGGTTAATCTGCTTCCTGCCATCTGAAAACAGCTTCTTCCCTGATAGATTTTTTGTCAGCGTGTTACAGGCTTCATTACTGCTTACCGTAATCATCTGATTTAGAAGTCTCTTATTCTTTTTATTGAGGGAAAATTTTTTATGGGACGCCTTATCATACACAGTCATCATCGTGTATAGCTTAATCAGACTGGCAGATGGCAGCTTTTTATTTTGAATCAGCAGATATTCATTGGTGTCTAAATTCTTGACATAGACAGACCAGGTTCCTTTATGCTTTTTAATTTCTTTTTGAATTTTCTTTTTCAGAGGGGATAATCCCACTTTTCCATTTTCCGGAGAAAATGCCTCTTTTTTCACAGTCTCAGTACCCTGCGCCTGGGTACTGCCTGCCGCCTGGGATGAAAACGGCATGAAACAGATACACAACATTGCCGCTAATATTATAATGCTTTTCTTTACTCCTCTGTTCATCATATTTTCTCCCCCATTTTCTAACACCCCGTATTGACAGCGGCTGGCTTATATCTCTGCCAGTTCCCTGCCGGTCAAAGCTGTCATTGCCTCATAAATCTCCGGATAATCCCATTTTAACCGGACTGGTTTAAAATCAAAATCCACAAAGCAGTGGGAGGTGCGGGCCTCATTATGCAGAACCTTAAAATTCTCTGAATAAATGCGGTAGCTCATATCAAATTTTACACCATGGAAGGCTTCCAGCTTTGGTATGATACAGATTGTCTCTCCAAACTTTGCCGGATTCTTATAGCTGCATTCCACGCTGAGCACAGGAATCATAATTCCCTTTGCTTCCATCTGCTCATAATCCAGATGAATCTGTTTTAAGAAATCCATTCTGCACTCTTCCAGAAAACGAATGTAATTGGAATGGTGTACCACCTGCATCTTATCCGTCTCGTAATAATTTATTTTCCGCTTAAATATCTGATACTGCTCCATATTATTCTCCTATTGCCGACAAACATAGCTATAGCCACTTAAAATTCCATTATCTCAAAATCTTCATCAAACTGCATGGTTGCCTGAACATATTCCTTACCATCTGCACCTGTCCTGATATCTTCATCCTTCTCAGGCTCCTTTGCGGCAGCCTGTGTCTTCTCCACCGTTACCGTCTCTTCTTCCTCTGCTTTTTCCCGCTGCTTGACTGCCCGGCTGATTAATCCATTGTATTTTTTCTCCGTTGTAATGGCTGTAGCCATTTTGGCAACCTTTTCAGATGAAACGCTGGCAACACTTTCTGATTTCTTAAAATGAGGAATAAGCGGAATTTTTTCATTTTCTTTCTCGATCTCCTCCAGTTCCCTGATTGCCTCTTTAATCTCCTCGGACTGCTTTTCATTACCCTTTATCACAGCTCCGGCTTCTTCCGGCTTTTCTTCTGCTGCCGCCTTCTCTTCAGGAACCTCCGTCTCCTCTTCCTCTGCCTGTTTTTCAGAAAGTACCGATTTTTCTTCCTCTTTTTCTTCTACCTCATCCACATATTCAATCTCGTACTCCTCACCCTCTTCTAAATCCTCTTCGTCCACATATTCAATCTCATACTCTACATCCTCTCCTAATTCGTCCTCATCTACATACTCAATTTCGTATTCTTCGCCTTCCTCTAACTCATCCTCCGTAACATAGACGATTTCGTATTCAACCTCTTCCTCCGGCTCCGCCTCTTTTTCCTTCTCCGGCTGTTTTACCGGTTCCTCCATCATCTTGACAAAAGCCGGCGCAGCTGTGGCGGCTGCCTGTGCCATACCGGCTCCGGTTACAGCAGAAGCTGCTGTTATGTCCGTATCTCTGGCTCCACGCACAACACCCTTCATACCTTCCTTTTTCATTTTTTCTACCGTTGCCATCAGGGCATCCCGCTCCGCAGTCATTTCCGCCAGTGCCGCCGCTGCCTGCTGTGCCTTCTCCTCTGCCAGACGCGCCTTTTCTTCCTGCTCCTCCTGTAAATCCAGACTCAGCTGCACACTGCCGTCTTCATATTCATCCGAGTTCATTCTCGCCTTCATCCTGGACATATGAAGCTCACTGGACAAAAGCTGTCCAATCTCTAAAATCTGCTGGCTCCGGTCCTCTGTATCCATCTCCTGTAAACCGTCCATCAGCTCTGCACGGTTATTGTTAATAATATCTAATTTTTCCTCCAGCACCTGCAAAATAATCTCGTAATCACTGCGGATATTATGATAGGCATCCGAAATCAGCTCCGTAACCTCCGTCAACATTTCATCGGTATAAATGAGAGAAGCCCCGTAAATTTCATTGGCATTGTCAAGTGCACTGCGTTCTTCGTCATTTAAGGTATTATAATCAAGAGGTGGAACATCTGTTGTATGACGGCTTACACGCATCCGGCTTGCACTGTGCTCTGCCTGGTAAATAATCTTCTCCGCTTCCTTTTTTGCCTCACTGATAATCTTTCCCTTCCGGTCATTTACCTCGTGATAGGTTTTTAATTCTATCTCCATCTGGGTTGCCAGCTCTGTCAAAAGAGATTGTACTTCATCCTTAAACACAGATATTTTCCCTGGCGCCAGGGGTACTGCGGAAGCATTATTAATAATTCCCTGTAAGCGGTCAATAATTTCCTTGGTTCTACTCTTTTCAGCAATCGTTGCCATTGTACTTTCCTCCCGATTTTTCCCGACAAAATCTTTCTCTTATCCAATGTTTTTTATAGATGCGTTATATGTATTGTATTAAAATCTCCATAATAAATGTAATTATAACAAAACTATTACATTTTCGCAATTTTTTTGTAACATATAATATACTTTCATAATTTTAAATATTTCTGCATATCCTATCAGCAGGCAAATTGCGAAACTCCCTGTTTTCAAAGGCAAAGTTTCGCAATTACCCAGATATTTTTTATCAGAGAAAGGAGAACCCCATGAAATATCCTTTTGAGGCAGAGCCTCTTCCTTATCCTTATAACGCATTAGAGCCTTATCTTTGTGAGGAAATTCTTCATTTCCATCACGACAAGCACTACGTTACCTATGTAAATAAATTAAATGAGATTTTGAAGAACTATCCAAATCTTCAGAACATGTCCTTAGATGAACTGCTGATTAACACAGAAGAATTGCCAAATGAAGCAAAGACATCAATTAAAAATAATGCCGGCGGCGTATATAATCACGAGCTGTATTTCGCCTGTATGAATTCCGCTGATTGTGAGCTTCCAACAGATAAGCTGGCGATGGCTATCAACTCCTCCTTCGGCTCCATCGACCAGTTCCGTGCAGAATTTACCGCAGCCGCAGTCAACCAGTTCGGCTCCGGCTATGCATGGCTGATTCTCAGCAACGGAAAATTGGAAATTATCGCCACACCAAATCAGGATACTCCGATTTCCCTCACCGTCACCCCGCTTCTCTGTATTGATGTCTGGGAGCATGCCTACTATCTGCAATACCAGAACCGCCGTGCGGATTATGTAGATAACTGGTTTAATCTGATTAACTGGGATTTTGTGGGTGCCCGGTATATGTCATTAGCCAAAGAATCTGCGGTATAATTTCTTCACCGGGTCTCCCCATGGGAGACCCTTTATCATCTCCTAAGCATTCCGCTAATCTCCGGCAGCATTTCCACACTTCTTTTTAGAATCCCGTTCATATAGGCGATGGTAATTCCATAGTTAGAAAATGGTACATTCTGTTCCACTGCACATTTCATACGATGGCGCATCTCCCGCTCATTTAACATACAGCCGCCACAGTGCACCACCAGCCGGTATTCTGATAAATCCTCCGGAAACTCCGTTCCGGAACAAAATACAAATTCCGGCTCCCTTTGCGTATATTTCCGTATCCATCCCGGAAGCTTCACAGTGCCGATATCGTCACATTGTCTGTGATGGGTGCACCCCTCTGCTATCAGTATTTTCTCTCCGTCCTGTA
>JAXVOW010000128.1:0-5490 GCA_037301995.1 bacterium
AAGGGCAATGTGGCATTGATTAATGCTCCGGGAAATGGAATTGCAGATGACAAGGGAATCTATTATTTTGTTCCTAAAATGGTGGAGTATTACCTGGGAGAGAAGCCGATATTACATAACGCGCCAACCTATCTTCCGTTTTATGACGAAGATATGAAGTATGTGCTGGAAAATTTTGATAAGCTGGTCATTAAAGATGTGGCAGAGGCCGGCGGATACGGTGTTGTATTTGGAAACAGCTTAGAAGGAGAAGAACTGGAAAAGTTAAAGAAGCTTGTAAAAACAGAGCCGCGCCGTTTCATTGCCCAGGAGGTCATTGATTTTCTGGATTTGGAAATCCTGGATAAGGATGGTGTAGTGGAGCGGAAGGCGGATTTAAGAGCATTTGTTTTAACCGGAGCAGATGAGGTTCATGTATGGAAGAGCGGGCTGACCCGTTTCTCCAGAATAGAAGGCTGTTCCATTGTAAATTCATCACAAGGAGGAGGTTTTAAGGACACATGGGTATTATCTCGGTAGAAAAGGTTAATCATTTATTTTGGCTGGGAAGATATACACAGAGGGTGTATACCACATTGCAGCGTTATAACACAGGTTTTGACGAAATGCTGGATTTGGATGTTCACTTTTATGAAAAATATTGCGAGGCGCTGAATATTCCTAACATTTATACGAATTATGAGAATTTTATTGCCAGATATGGATATGATACAGATAACCCGGATTCCATAGTGAGTAATCTTTACAGGGCATACGACAATGCCTTGGTGCTCCGGGAGGATATCTCGTCAGAGGCGCTTGCTTATATCCATCTGGCGCAGTTTCAGCTGAAGGCTGCCAGAATTTCCGATGCACCGTTGATTGAATTACAATCCGTGCTGGACAATATTCTGGCGTTCTGGGGGGCTGTGGATGATTCCATTGATGACTACACGGTCCGGAATCTGATTAAATTAGGCAAGAAGGCGGAGCTGCTGGATTTAAAAATGCGTTTTGGTGAAAAAAATGAGGAGTTAAAAAGAGTATTTGGACAGCTGGATTTTTATCTGCACCGTGTCAGAATTGAATATGACAAGGTTGCCTATTATGAACTGGCGCTGGCATTTGAGCGCGGTGATGAGATTGAGGAGAAAATGATTCATTCCTTAGAAAAGCTTATACTGGTATAGAGGATACAAAAATATAAATGCGCAGGTGAAGTATGAAAAAACTAGGCTTTACATACCAAACAAAGTACATATTTGATATTCCGATTTTTGAGCATTATTATACGCTCAAAATATTTCCAAGGGAAAATGACAGACAGTATATGGAGACATTATTGGAAACCATGAGCTATGGTGACAGCCACAGCTATTCTTTGGATGCATTTGGAAATAAGACCGTTTATGGATATATGGCAGAGCCACACCAGCATTTCGGATTTGAGGTAAACGGTATTGCGGTGGTGGATGGCACGAAGCAGGACAGGGAAGCAGCACTGCTTTCCCTGTTCAGGGCCCCCTCCTCCATGACGAGAGTTTCCAATATCCTAAAGGATACGTTAAAAAAAGCCTGTGAAGCGGCAGAGGAGAAGTCCTGTTATCATAAACCGTTCAGGGATATGACAGCGGTGGAACAGGTAATGTATCTGTCGGATTGCTGCCATGAGCTTTTGGCGTATACTCCCAATGTCACAAATGTATATACGGATGCCACGGAGGCTTTGGCGCTTGGAAAGGGGGTCTGTCAGGATTATTCCCATATCCTGATTTCCTTTTTGCGTATTCTGCGTATTCCGGCGCGATATGTAGTGGGCTTTATGATGGGGGAGGGCTATACCCATGCATGGGTGGAGGCGTGGTGTGATGGCTGCTGGTATGGGGTGGACCCGACAAATTCTAAAATTGTGGATGAAGATTATATCAAGCTTTCCCATGGGCGGGATTATAACGATACCGTTGTCTGTAAAGGACATTTTTACGGAAAGGCACAGCAGAGCCAGGAAATAAAGGTACAGGTGTGGGAAATTCCTGTGTAGAAAGCAGAGGTTTAAGAATGATACAAGAAGTTGCAAAAGTGGAGCTTCCCTTTGATGAGACGCTCAGGATAAAAAAACACAGATTACAGCCGGAATCCTTATCCGGCAATGAAAAACGGATTAGTATTGTCACCGGGATTCATGGAGATGAATTGGAGGGACAGTATGTCTGTTATGAATTATCCAGAAGAATCCATGCGGAAAAGGAGATGCTGACCGGGATTGTTGATATTTATCCTGCCATTAATCCTTTAGGGGTGGATTCCATCACAAGGGGAATCCCCATGTTTGATTTGGATATGAACCGCATTTTTCCGGGAAATAAGGAGGGCTCCATGGCGGAATATGTGGCGGCTGAGGTGATTGAGGATATTGCAGGAAGTGATGTATGTATTGATATCCATGCCAGCAACATTTATTTAAAGGAGCTTTCCCAGGTGCGTATCAGTGAGATGACGGCAAAAGAGCTGGTGCCGCTGGCGAGACGATTAAATATTGACTATATCTGGGTGCATCAGGCGGCAACCGTATTGGAATCCACACTGGCACATTCCCTAAACAGCATCGGCACCAAAACTTTGGTGGTGGAAATGGGAGTCGGCATGCGGATTACCAAGGATATCGGTAATCAGTTAGTGGACGGTATTTTCGTGCTGATGAAGGATTTGGGTATCTGGCAGGGTGAGGTCATTACACCGAGAAAACCCATTGAATCGGAGGATGGCAATGTACACTTTTTAAATGCAGCAGCGTCTGGAATTTTTCTTTCAAGCACCAGTCATTGCAAGGAAGTCAAGGACGGGGAACTGGTTGGCGAGATTGTGGACCCGCTGTCCGGAAAGGTTCTGCAAAAGGTATATTCACCCTGTGATGGTCTGGTGTTTACCCTGAGGGAATTTCCGGTGGTATATGAGGGCTCCCTGGTGGGGCGGATTCTGGCAAAGTAAGAATTATTGTAATATAGGAGATTGAACGGATGAGAAGAGAAATATTGTTTGAATTGTCTTCACCATACAGGGATGATTTCCGAATAAGGGGATATCATTTTGGAAAGGGAGAGAAGGCGGTCTGCATTGTAGGTGCCACCAGAGGAAATGAAATCCAGCAGGTGTATATTGCCGGACAGCTGGTGAAACGCTTAAAAGCATTAGAGCAGGAAGGAAGGATAACCCAGGGAAAAGAGATTTTGATTGTACCCTCTTTGAATCCGTTTTCCATGAACATCGGAAAACGGTTCTGGACCCAGGATAATACGGATATTAACCGTATGTTTCCGGGATACAATTTAGGAGAGACGACCCAGCGGATTGCGGCAGGGGCATTTGAGCAGATTAAGGATTATAATATCGGAATCCAGTTTGCCAGCTTTTACATATCAGGAGATTTTATTCCCCATGTCAGAATGATGAAGACAGGTCTGGAAAATGTGGAAATGGCAAAGGATTTTTCCATGCCGTATGTTGCGGTAAGGGAGCCGAGACCCTTTGATACCACAACCCTTAATTATAACTGGCAGATATGGGAAACCAATGCTTTTTCTGTCTATGCCGTGGATACGGAGAAGGTGGATATGGAGGCTGCGGAGCTGACAATAGAATCCGTGCTGACCTTCCTTGGCAGGCAGGGTGTGATTGCCTATGAGCCTACAATAACAATGGAATCTGTCATTGTGGAGGAGGATGAGATTTTCAATATTAAGACTCTGAAGGCAGGTCTGTTCCAGCCGCTGGTGAAGGTGGGAGAATCTGTAAAGGCAGGACAGCCCATGGCAAATGTGATTGACCCCTATGAGGGGGAGATTATTAAGGTTCTCACAGCCAGCAAGGGCGGCAGGGTATTCTTTATACAGGATGCGCCTTTTATACAGGAAAAGACGCTGGCATTTAAAATGATTGTGGAGGCAGATTAGGAGACAGGAAAAATAAGATTGCGTTACAGAAAGGTCAGGTGAAGTATCATCTGGCTTTTCTGTTGCCAAGCATATGAGAAAAAGGTCCGGTGGACCTTTTTTGAGTATGAAAGAGGCTGTAATGTAAAAAGTCTTAATAGCACTTGCCACCTATATTAAATTGTTGTAAAATGGAATAAGTATGTTCAGATGTGGAGAATAAAATTCATCTCTGGCAGTTGTGGTTTTAACCGGTTAACCGGATGAGATTACATAATTTAGAAATATTAAGAAACGAGGACAGGTTTATGGCACAGCTTTGGGGCGGCCGTTTTACAAAGGAAACGGACCAGTTGGTATATAATTTCAATGCTTCGATATCATTTGACCAGAAGTTTTACAGGGAAGATATGGAGGGCAGCATGGCACATGTAAAGATGCTTGCTGCAGCCGGTATTTTGACAGAGGCAGAAAGAGATGAGATTCTCGCAGGAATTGAGGGAATCCTTGCTGATGTAGAGAATGGTAAATTAGAGATTTCTTCAGAGTATGAGGATATTCATAGCTTTGTAGAGGCAAATTTAATTGACCGCATTGGTGATGTGGGAAAGAAGCTTCACACAGGACGTTCCAGAAATGACCAGGTGGCTCTTGACATGAAGCTCTATACGAGAAAGGAAATTGTGAATCTGAAGGAGCTGTTGAAGGAGCTGTTGTTTGTATTACATAATCTGATGAAGGAGCATATGGATACCTTTATGCCGGGCTTTACCCATTTACAGAAGGCCCAGCCAATCACACTGGCGCATCATTTTGGGGCTTATATGGAGATGTTTAAGAGAGACTATGACAGGCTCTGTGATATTTATGTGAGAATGAACTATTGTCCGTTGGGTTCCGGTGCCCTGGCAGGGACAACCTATCCCCTTGACCGGAATATGACCGCAGAGTTATTGGGCTTTAAGGGACCGACCTTGAATAGTATGGATTCGGTGTCTGACCGCGACTACGTGATTGAGCTGCTCAGTGCAATGTCCACAATCATGATGCATTTGAGCCGGTTTTCGGAGGAAATCATTATCTGGAATTCCAATGAATATCGTTTTGTGGAGCTGGATGATGCGTACAGTACAGGAAGCTCTATTATGCCACAGAAGAAGAATCCGGATATTGCGGAGCTGGTGAGAGGAAAGACCGGACGGGTGTATGGTGCATTAATGCAGATTCTTACCACCATGAAGGGGATTCCACTTGCTTATAATAAAGATATGCAGGAGGACAAGGAGCTGACCTTTGATGCTATTGATACAGTAAAGGGATGTCTTGCTCTGTTTACCGGTATGGTTAAGACAATGACAGTGAACAAAGCGGTAATGGCTGCCAGCGCAAAGAATGGGTTTACCAACGCTACAGATGCGGCAGACTATCTTGTAAACCATGGCGTGCCATTCAGGGATGCACATGGAATTGTGGGACAGCTGGTATTATACTGTATTGAGAAAAATATTTCTTTAGATGATATGACATTAGAAGAATACAGGAAGATTTCCCCTGTATTTGAGAAGGATATCTATGATGCAAT
>JAXVOW010000129.1:0-11222 GCA_037301995.1 bacterium
GGTGGCTCGCATTTAATAAAGAAAGTGATTTAGGAAAAAAACCAAGTGATAGAGTAGTAACTAATAGCTATATCAACTTTCCAGGAACTGGATATAACTTATTTTTTATAATGCAAAGAGAGGTGTAACTATGAAAAAAATACTTTTGAAGTTTGGAAAAGCAGATACTGCATTAGCAGGCTTTGAATATGGATTATCAGTGTTTAATGAACAGGTAAAAGAGAAAATAGAAGGCGAAAAAGAATTTGAGATAATTTTTCCAGAGGAGATTGAGCTTGTTGCCTCATCTTTTGTACAAGGTTTTTTTGCATATTTAATTGATTCTGTTGGATTATCAGAAATAAGAAAAAATATTGTTATTAAAGCAAAGAATGATGATTTGACAAATAAGATAAAGAAGTACATTTATTAATAGGAGTGAGGGAGATTGGTGCTTTTAAGTGCAAAAGAAATTGATGTTGATTTGGTGATATCATGTATTGCATTAGTAGTTTCAAGTATGTTAGTTATTTATGAAATTTTTTGCAATAAAAAATTAAATAAAAAAAATTTAGAGAGTGGATTATATAATGAGATATTCAAGAAGTATTTAATTGAAGTATTACCTAAATCAATAGCAGAGCTGTCATATAGAGATAATAAAGTAATTAATGTTGATAAGTTTCAGGATGATTTAAATAATTTTAGAACTGAAGTAAAGTTGTTTGAATATATTGACAAAAAGTTTTATTGTAGATTAAAAAAAGAGATACAAACATTAGAGGATTATAGTATACTTAAGTCGTCAGTTCACGCTGAAGAATATGGTGATTATATGAAAAATGTAAGAGAAAAAATGAGTAATATCTATAAGATAGTTTTGGATAAGTATTCAAAATAAAGAATACAACAAAATATTTGTTTATGTTGAAAAAGTATTATTAATAGGATATAATACGGTTAAGAGCCAAAGAGCCAAGAATGTAGAAGAAATTCTATGTTCTTGGCTCTTTTTGTTTATTTTTAATTAATCAACAGGAGGATTGTATCATGTTAGTAGAAATCAAGAAAATGGAAAAAGAAGAGGTAGCTGTTGTAACGAGTCTTGATGTGGCAGAAACTTTTGGGAAAGGTCATGACCATGTATTAAGAGATATTAGAGAATTGGAATGTAGTGAAGAATTTCGACTATCCAATTTTGGAGAGTCCTATTATATGAATAGACAAAACAAAAGGCAGCCAATGTATTACATGACCAGAGATGGGTTCACGCTTCTTGTTATGGGATATACTGGCGAGAAGGCTATGAGATTTAAGGAAGCATATATTAACCAGTTCAATGCAATGGAGAAGGCTCTTGTCGGAAAGATAAAAGAGCGTGAAAAAGGTATTGCAGTTCGCCAGGCATTAACAAAGGCAATTCAGCAGTCAAATGAGAATGAACGTATGCATGGACATGCTTATAGTACATATACAAATTGTATTTATGGTACGCTGTTCGGTAAGAGTGCAAATCAAATGAGGGAAGAATTAGGCATAGGGAATAAGGAGAATATCCGTGATTATCTGACAGGAGAGCAGCTTAGACAGGTACAGTCTATGGAATGCCTTGTAAGTGGCTTAGTAGATTGCGGATGGGAATATAACAAAGTTAAGTCATTTATAGAAGAGAATAATACAAGGATGTTACTACAGTGAAAAGAGGAGTATCAGGAATGGAAAAATTACACCAAATCATTGATGAACGGATTGAAAAATGCAGGAAAGCTATAGAGAATAACAAAAAGATTTTAGATGACATGGACACAGATATCATGAATCTCTATATTGATTGTCAGCTGGCGGAGGATACAGAAGAAATGTGCCGGCTGGAAAATGAACTGAACAGCAAGAGGTGCATGTATAGGCAGCGAAAGGCTGAGTTTGAGGAGGAAGCAGACGAGCTTAACAAAGAGATTGGCAAATTGGAAATGCTGAAAGATAGGAAATGATATTATGGCAATAACAACAGACGTTTTATATCTGAATAATATAAAGGTTGCCACTCCGGCAGAAAACGGTCTTTCTATTGGACGTTATAAAACCTGGTCGGAAAACAGCGGACGTACAGAATCCGGTAAGGCAATCGGAACAATCAAATATTTAAAGTACAAGCTTGAGATAAAGTGGGACAGGCTGACTGCATCACAGATTAAGAAGATAGATGATATCGTAAGTGATACGTCTAAACCATTTGTATCTGTGAAGTTCCGCAACATAGACGGGAACATGAAAGAGATAACATGCTACTTTGGTGATTCTGTTATGCCGATATACCGGTATGAAAATGGGAAAGCTGTAGTGGATGGTTATACATTAAGTACAGTAGAGCAGTAAAGGAGAGTGAAGCGTTGATTAAGAAAATGAAAAACATTGAAATGGTTCAGGCTGTAAAGGGTCTGAATGATTTTGTTGGAAAGGACACTATCGTGCCGATTGCATTATCGGTGGCAATTTCCGCAAACATTAAGACTTTGAAAAGAGAACTGGAACCATATGAGGAGGTCAGACATAAGCTTTTGGATGATAAGCCGGAGGATATAGAATCCAGATTCAATGAACTCTGCAATATCGAAGCAGAAGTTAATTTGAGAACGGTTTCCCCGGACGTATTAGCCGGAATCGAGTTATCAACAAAGGATTACATGTCATTAGAATTTATGTTGGAGGAAAACAAGTCAGAGCCAGAGAGCCAGAGCGAATAAGCTTTGGCTTTTTCTATGCGGAGGAAATATGAGAACATTTGGAACAGAGGCAGACAATTTAATAGACGTAGAACTTGCTTATGGTACAAATAACTATCAGCTTACTTGGTTTCAAAATGGGCTGCAAAGGGATATTGAGGTGACCAAAGCAACCATTCATTTTGTTGGTGCAAAACTTCCTCTTGGAAATGTAACAATAGATTACATGGAGCTGGATACTAGTTACCTTAATTTCTTAGAAGAGGATGCAATCCGGATAGATATTACAGAGGATGATACCACTCTTACGGTTGGAACCTTTTATGTTGCGCCCGGTTTTACAAAGACAAAATATGATGCATCTTATACTGCATACAGTTCACTGGTTGATTTGGGGTTGAAGCTGGATGCCTGGGACGGTGCTCCCGAAAGCGCAACCATAAAGGATATAGTCCATCACTTCACAGAACCATTGAATCTTGTATTTGACGTGGAACCGTCAAGCACTGTGACTTTCAATGCATCCGTGGTTGATTTTTCTTCCATAACATTGGGAGAGCTACTTGGATATTGTGCATGTATAGAGCAGTGTAATTATGTTCTACGGGGAAATGTGCTGCATAAGGTTGTCCCGACAATGGCAATTACGAAAGAATACAATATTGATGATGTTGTTTATTCAGAAAATTTAAGTCAGACAACGAGTGATGCTACATTAGATTATATTAAGGTCAATTACAAGACAGTTTCCCGGACAACAGATGATGATGGACAGGTTTCCTATGCCTTTAATGATGCCTCATATATTTGCAAAGATGGAACAGAATCCTGTGGATTTGAGTTAAATATTGGATTGGTTCCAACATCCGAAAGCGCTTTGCAGGCTCGCTTTAGTACATATTTTTCAGATGTCAAGGGAATGGACTGTAACGGTTATAATATATCTTTCCTTGGTGATGCAAGGGTAGAGGTAGGCGACAAGCTCAAGTTTTCAAACAGTGATATTGCGGCGGTATTAAATGTGTCTGAGTTAATCTGGGAATGGGACGGAGGATTGAAATGTACCATTTCATCTGGGGCAGAATCAAGCAGCAGTTCCGGAAGCGGCTTTTCCATTCAGCAGGTGGTAAGTCAGATACAGGCTATGACCAACGCTATTAAGAATGTCCAGTATAACGCAGTATATGCCAATGAATTATATGCAAAGACAGCAGAGCTTGGTTTTGCTTCCATTAATGAATTGACCACAGAAGTGGCTAAAATGGGCTTTTTAACAGCCGGAGAGGCAGATATAGCCTATGCAAAAATTGACTTTTCCAACATCAAAAAGGCAACAATTGGTCAGATGTTTGCAGATATTGGACTGGTAAGCGATATGACCATAGTTGACGGTCATATAACCGGTACCCTTTCTGGAGTAAAAATCACCGGTGATGTGATTGAGACGAATACAATCAAGGCGGACAGCCTGTTACTTACAGGTGAGGATGGAGTGATTTACCGGATTAATGCCACGGCCAGTGGACTGAGTAAAGAAGAATTGTCTGACGAGAAGTACCAGAAGTATTTAAGTGGAACGGATATAGTCTCAGAATCCATTACCACCGCACAGCTGGCAGCCAATTCCGTCACCGCAGACAAGATGTATTTAAAGAAACTGTCATCCGCTACTGCAGATTTGGGCACAGTGACCGCCGGGATAATCCAGTCAACAAACTATTCTGTGGATGATGACGGGAATACTGTTGCTGGGTTGCAGCTGGATTTGAACAGCGGGACCTGGGATAGCAAATATACGAAGATAGACAGTGATGGAGCAATTGCTTGTTCTGACATTTCTATAATCGGCGGAATGATTAATATTGAGACATCTAAGGATTTGCTTCCGGTTATACAGACCTATTGCGGCGAAAGTATAAGGATGCAGATTATGCCAAATGAAATATATTCATACAGCAATGGAGAATATATCAGTGTGAAAAGTGAAGCGATAGAATCCTGGACGCAAATGCAGGCTGGCGGGGCAAAAACTTATCGGTATAGATTAGATGAATGGGATTGCGAATGCGAATCGAATGGTTATAGCTTTTCAGATATATATGGAAAAGTTAATGCATTTGGCACTGCATGTAACTATAATGTTACAACTAATGTTACAAGCGGAAATTCTAATCTTGTAACAAGTGGCGGTGTGTTCACAAGACTATCTAACATGCATTTGTTTGCGGCCCCCATCGCTAATGCCAAAGCATTAAATATAACCTGCAATAGTCTTACTTATGATGCCAATGCTTATATAGTCATTATCACCGATGGCATTAAAATAATATATGCCAACATTATCTTCGGTTATACGTCAAGCTCGACTCTGGTAGCAATAAGTAGTAATAATATGCTGGCTATTGGTGTTCAAAATGCCAACTTCTTAGGCAAAGTAGATAGTGAACTTGCAATAAATAACGGAAGTACCATTAGGATAAAAATTGCAATGACTAATGCCAGTAGCGGCTATAGAGGATGGGTTATACCACTTGGAGCCAAACCGTTAACGCATTCATATACAGCTGCCTGGGCAACTTCTTAAAAAAGATTTTTGTTTATATAAGATTAATAAAAGGAGAGATGAATTATGGGAACAACATTACATAACATTTTTATTGGAGCATCAGAGAATGTATTTATAAGGCTGGTATTACTTGCAATTGTGGGAGATACCATATTTGGAGTGCTGCGGGCAATAAAAGAAAAAAAGTTCAATAGCAACTTCGGAATTGATGGGGCAATTCGCAAGTGTGGAATGATAGCATCTATTCTGTTCTTCGTGTTTGTGGATGCTGTTATCGACTTGAATTTGATAGCATTCATTCCGGAGAGCTTAAGGGAATACCTGGGATTGAGTAAATGTGGGATAACGGAATTTTTCTCGATTCTGTTCACGGCATATGAGGCTGTCAGTATTGTAAAAAATATGTCGCTTTGCGGTCTGCCAGTAAAAAGGGTGTGGATTTATTTAAAAAAATTTTTAGGAAAATATACAGACGAGCTTCCGGATGATGACGAGTTGGAAGGCTTAACAAAGGAGGTAAAAGCAAATGAAGATTAATGTACATGCAGGACACAATGCAGATGGAAGGGTAGCATGCGGAGCTATCGGCTTAATTAAAGAATCTACAGAAGCGAGAAAGGTAAAGAATGAAGTTATCAAGCAGTTAAAAGCGCTGGGACATACTGTATATGACTGTACGGTGGATGATGCTTCCAGTGTATCGAAGAATCTCAGTGAGATTGTCAATAAGTGCAACGCACATACTGTTGGCCTTGACGTTTCTATTCATTTTAATTCTGGCAGAAATGATAAAAAGGGTGATGGTGACAATGCCGGGGTTGAAGTATGGCTTTATAATGCTTCAAGCAAAGCGAAGAGTTATGCTACAAATGTATGCAAGGCGGTAGCTACCTTAGGATTTGATAACCGTGGAGTAAAATACAGCACCGGTCTGTATGTGCTAAAGCACACGAATGCACCGGCAATGTTAATTGAATGTTGCTTTGTAGATGATGCGGACGACATCAAGCTTTACAATTATAAAACAATGGCTGCCACCATTGTAAAAGGTATAACAGGCAAAACGGTGAGCGCATCCGGTACAAGTAGTACGACTGCATCAACTTCTAAAACCTCTACAACAACCGCACTGTACAAGGTCCAGGTCGGAGCTTATAGCAAGAAAGAGAATGCGGAAAGCATGGTTAAGAAGCTTAAGGCCGCAGGCTTCGAGGCGAGCATTATCTCATAAATTAAAATGCGGTACATTGGTTTGGATTATGTGATATTGTTACAGGTAAGACAAAGAAAAGCAACGTAACACTTGTTTAGTATTCTAATAAAAATAGTCTTACTTTTGAATAAGCACCAAGCCAGACAATGAGAACCGGAGCCAGAGCCGATTTTGGAAGGGCATTGAGAATTACGAGATAAGGCTCCAGCACCTGGGATAAAGTCTTATTCCACCAGAACAGGGTAGCAATGATGAGACTTCCGGCGATTACGATAACAAAGCCCGCCAGAGTTTCATACAGGGTGATGCCAATATGATGGAGCAGGGAGCCGTCCTTCAGCATAGTTATCAGAGTGGCAAAAAGCTTAGAAGGGGAACAAAAAATAAAATCATTGATAATTCCATGCATGGCGGTATATTCCCAGATAAGTAAAAAGCCTGTAAATATTAAGAGCTGGTAAATCCGTATCAGAATCCGGTTGCGTTTGATTTTGCGGACATATTCCAGTTGTTTATCGGAAACTGGTTCCTTGCGCTTTTTCTGCAGCTGCATTGTTTTATCCGAAGTCTTCATTTTCATCGTGTACAGCCTCCCATATCTGATTATAATACATATTGAATTCTGGTGCATTTCTGGCGGTCTTCGGTGTCCGGTGGGGAATGCTTAGTTCGATTGGTATGATGGCTTTGACAGTACCCGGACGTTTGGTAAGTACAATGACCCGGTCAGCCATGGAAATGGCTTCTGATAAATCGTGGGTTACTAAAAGCGTGCTGATACCTTTCTCCTTGATAATGGAGCCGATGTCATTGGAAACATTTAGACGGGTCTGATAGTCCAATGCACTAAAGGGTTCATCTAATAACAGGATATCGGGAGAAAGAGCAAGGGTCCGGATGAGGGCAGCCCTTTGCCGCATACCGCCGGACAGCTGCCGTGGATAGGCGTTCCGGAAGTCCCAGAGACCATAGGTCTTTAACAAGTCGTCTATTATTTCCAGATGGGCATCATCCAGTTTGTGCTGGATTTCCAATCCCAGAGTCAGGTTACGATAGATGGTCCGCCATTCCAGCAGATGATCCTTTTGCAGCATGTAGCCGATGTTGACATCGGACTCTGCCATTGGCTTACCATTCAGTTCAATCTTGCCAGAGGACACAGGAAGCAGACCGGCTATCAGATTCAGCAGTGTGGTTTTGCCACATCCGCTGGGACCAACAAATGAAATAAATTCATTTTTGCTTAATTTGAATGAAATATCATTAAGTGTAAGGGTTTCACAAGATATTGTGTGATATGTGTAATTTACATTAAAAAATTCCAGTAGTGGTGTTTCCAATTTTTTTCACTTCCTTTTGACCTATATTATATTGTATTCAAAAGGGCTAAAATTGACCTATATTACAAAAAATCGTGGCTTGACGAAAAAAAAATCTTTATTTATAATAACTAGGCTTAGAAAAATTGGCGTGTTTTTGATTTGCTGAATGAAGAAAATAATGATGGTAGATACTAAGTGAAAGAACAGAAATCAGGTGATGAGATGGCAAAAATAACCAGGGCAGAGCTTGCAAGAAGAAGGCGGATTGCGCTTTACAAAAAAATAATTGTATATGGCTTTTTAATCCTTACCATTTTGCCTATTTTTACGAGTATTTTCCTCTTTCATAAGGTGAATCAGTTAGAAAAGAAGCTGGATTACGCGTTAAGTGAGGAGGGTGGAGATTATCTGACTCTCCGTTCCAGCAGGGAAGCCCTTCTGAGTAATCCTAATGCCAGCAGCGGCGTATTTGAGGATTCTGTCAAGTCTGTATTGGGAAACACAAATGTGGACACCAACAATGCAAAAAATACAGAAAATGCTGACGGTGGGAATGCTTTGGAAGCTGTACAGGAAGAGGCAGAGACCGGTAAGAGCACAGCAGAGGATATGGCAGATGCCGGTACAAAGGATGCTTCAGAGAAGACGGATGCAACACCGGTGGAGAAAGCAAAACGGGTGTATCTGACCTTTGATGATGGTCCGTCTATCTATACCGGTCAGATATTGGATATATTGGCAGCCAATGGAGTAAAGGCAAGCTTTTTTGTGATTGGAAGAGATGAAGAATATTATGAATATTATAAGCGGATAGTAGACGAGGGGCATACAATCGGAATGCACTCTTATTCCCATGTGTATCAGGACTTCTACAAATCCGAGAAAGCCTTTGGCGATGAGTTGGAAAAATTAAATGATTTGATTTATGAGGTGACTGGCACAAAGAGTAGGATTTTCCGTTTTCCAGGTGGAAGCTCCAACAGTGTGGCTCCTCTGCCAATTCAGAATTATATTGCATATTTAAATGAACATAATATAAATTATTATGACTGGAATGCGCTGAGTGGAGATGCGGTTACCACCGGACTTGCACCGGACCAGCTGGTGGATAATATTATGCATGATGTGGAAAAGAACCAGGATTCGGTGGTGCTGATGCATGATTTACAGACCACCCATAACACAGTGGAATCTTTGCAGCTGCTTATCGACACGCTAAAGAGTGAGGGATATGAGATTTTGCCGATTGATGAGAATACACCGCTGATTCAGCATGTATCCTGCAATTCAGTGGAAGAATAGGAAGATATGGAATGGGTATAGAGACAGATATTCTGAACAATTCAGAATACCTGTCTTTTTTCTTTTCAGGCTTTGTTTGGACAGGGTGATACTGGAAATATTGTCTATGGTGTGATAAGATGTTAATAGAATTATAAAATGAGAAATCGGGTATGGATAGTATGACATATAGAGAAGCGAAGGCATATATGGAGCAGGTTAAAAAACGGGGGAGTATACTCGGTCTGGCGCCGGTTAAAATGCTATTGGAACGTCTTGGCAGTCCGCAGAACCGGCTTAGGGTCATTCATGTGGCAGGAACCAATGGAAAGGGCAGTATCTGCACCTTTTTGGAGCAGCTTTACCGCGCAGAGGGCAGAAGGGTTGGAAGATATATTTCTCCTACGCTTCACTGCTATTTAGAGAGATTCCAGATTAACGGAAGATATATGGAAGAGGAAGAATTTGCAGACCTTCTTTCAGAGGTGATGCCTGTGATTGATGAAATGAAGCGGGATGGCGCAGAGCTGCCCACTGCATTTGAGACAGAAACGGTTATTGCTTTTTTGTATTTTTGTAAGCATCAGGTGGACATTGTTATTCTGGAAACGGGAATGGGTGGAAGAGAGGATGCAACTAATGTAGTGGATAAACCGTTATGTACGGTATTTGGTTCTATCGGAATGGACCATATGCAGTTTCTGGGAAATACTATAGAAAAGATTGCATATGAAAAGGCGGGAATTATAAAGACTGGCTGTCCCGTGGTCAGTTATCCCAATTCTCCAGAGGTAATGGATGTACTGAAAACACAATTTGGTTTACATAATGTAAACAATAGAGAAGGTAACAGGTTTGATGTGGTATCAGAAAAGGATATACAGGTTTTAGAGGAAACCCTGGAGGGGAGCCTGTTCCGGTATAAAGGAGAGGAATACAGAATCCGTATGGCAGGAGAATATCAGATATATAATGCGGCAACGGCTATCGAGACGAAGCTTCTGCTGGATGGACATTTGAAAAAAGAAGGTCTGGCTGCCGCAGCGTGGGAGGGCAGATTTGAAAAGGTATCTGAACATCCACTGCTGATAAGGGATGGAGCCCACAATGCAGACGGAGCAAAAGCGTTAAAACGAAGCCTTCAAAAGCATTTTACAAAAGAGAAATTAATATTTATAATAGGGGTATTAAAGGACAAGGAATACGATAAAATGATGCAGGTGTTGTGCCCGCTGGCAGCAAAGGTATTTACCGTTACTCCCGATAATCCGAGAGGTCTTCCGGGAGCAGTGCTGCGGGAGAGCATTTTGCCGCTTTGTAATGACGTGACGGCATGCGGCTCGGTGGATGAGGCGCTAAGCAAGGCAAAAGGGGAGTGCCGGCAATTTGAAAAGCGGGGAGAGAGCGCAGTAATTGTGGCATGGGGTTCCCTTTCTTATATTGGCAGAATTTAAGAGGCAGGAATAAATATGGAACGAATAAGAAGAATTATGGAGCATCCGCTGTACCAGAAAAACCAGCAGAGGATTGAAGAACTGGAGCAGAACCGGGTTTTTTGCAAACATGGTATCGGGCATTCTCTGGATGTAGCAAGAATATTGTATATACTTGTACTGGAAAGAGACGCTTGTGTGCCGAAGGATGTGGTATATGCGGCAGCCTTGCTGCATGACATTGGACGAGCCGTCCAATATGAGGAAAACCGTCCTCATCATGAGGTAGGAGCAGAGCTTGCAAAGACGGTTTTAAAGGATTGTGGATATCAGCCAGGAGAGATTGACCAGATAGCCAGGGCAATTGCGTCTCATCAGACAAATTCCGGTGACAGGGAGGAGTATGTCTTCGCAAATTTGCTCTACGAGGCAGACAAGCTGAGCAGGAATTGTTTTTCGTGCCAGGCGCAGTCTGAGTGCTACTGGGAAAATTCAAGGAGAAATTCCACGGTTCAGTATTAAAGCCGGAGCAATACACAGGATTTTAATAGCAATAGTATATTTGGAGGAAAGCACATGATTATAGGCAGCAGAGAATTTGATTTAGAGCATCATTTTTATATGATGGGAATTTTGAATGTTACACCGGACTCTTTTTCTGACGGGGGAAGATACAATGATTTGGATAAGGCGCTGTTTCAGGCA
>JAXVOW010000130.1:0-3732 GCA_037301995.1 bacterium
CCGCATTCGTCTTTACCTCCCTGCTCCATTTCACATACATAATTACCGCATTTATCAAATAAATGCTCCACATTAAAAGTGTCGCAATACTTTCACCACCATTTGCAAAATTAATACCCCACATAATGACCGTAACCACATCCACCACAATCCATAAAATCCACTGTTCCATCAGTCTTCTTACAGATAAAATCTGTGCAACCACCGAGACAACAGTACTCATGCTGTCAACAAACGGAAGATTACCGCCAAGAAATTTCAGAAACAATCCATAGATAACAATCCCAAGTACCGTAATGCCATACATAACAAAGCTTTTCTTTGCTGGAAGCTTCTCCTTAATCACTTCTCCTGTACCTTCATTCATATGTTTCTTCCATGCAAACCATCCCACAAAATTCATAGGAAAATAATAAAGCAGATTCAACATAACCTCTCCATAATATTTTGCACCAAACGCTATGTACGCATATAAAACAACATTGATTGTTCCAAATATAAACGAGGAACGTTTTCCCTTTCCAGTAAATACAACACACCATACACCAGTCAGTGCAGATAGAATTCCCAATCCTGTATCTTTCCAATACAGAGAAAGTGCCAAAATCACACAGCTTGCCACTGCAAGCCACAAAACCTCAAACTTTCCCCATCCTAAGAACTCTTCTTTTAAATACTTAGTAATTTTTTCTTTCATTACAGTCCCACTCTCCCTACTTTAAAATTAATTGCAAACTTCGGTGTTATCCTCACACGGATATTTCATCCCCCATTTTTCCCTGATTGCATCTAACAGCCGCATTACCCGCAAAGTCTCACTATGGGGCATCTCTTCACATTCCACTTTCCCTTCTTCCATTGCCTTAATACAGGAAAGAACCTCATATTCATATCCATTAATCTGCTCTGGTACCTTATGACATGCAAGCATCTGATGATTGGTGTCAAACACTCGGATTTCCTCGCAGTTATTGATATTTTGTACTTCAATATATCCCTTCTCTCCATAAATGACGCCTAAACGGTCCGTCGGTGACAGCATACTGCTGTGAAGAACCGCCATTTTTCCATCTTCAAAGGTCAGGGTCATACTGTTTACCCAGTCCACTCCCTCCGGAGACATCACCACCGAAGTGTCTACCTTTTCTATTTTCTTATGAAATACCATCATGGCAAAATTAATGGGATATACCCCTACATCCAGCAATGCACCGCCTGCCAGCTCTGGCTTTTGCAGACGTTCCTTATGCTTCATTGCATACCCTAGATTTGCAGTCAACGAAACCGGTTCGCCAATGATTCCGCTGGCTATTATATCATCAAGCATATTCCGGCTTGGCATATACCTTGTCCAGATTGCCTCCGCCAGCAAAAGCTTCTTTTCTCTTGCAAGGTTTATCAATTCCTCAGCCTGCTTTGCGTTTACCGTAAATGCCTTTTCCACCAGAACATTTTTACCGTGTTCTAAGCACATTTTAGCATGCTGGTAGTGATGGGAGTGGGGAGAAGCAACGTACACAAGCTCTACCGCTTCATCCTCCAGCATTTCCTCATAAGAGCCGTAAGCTATTTCAAAACCCCACTGCAAAGCAAACGCCTTTGCCCGTTCATAATTTCTGGATGCGACTGCGTAAAGCTCTATCTGTGTTTTTCTTGCTTTCTCTTGCACTATGTCAGCTTTTTCTGATACATATTCTCCACTCATTTCTTGTATTCCTGCTGCTGCCTCCGCCATGCTTTGGGCAATTTTTCCCGGTGCCAAAATTGCAAACTTCATATATTCCCTCCTATGCTTTCCATTGAATATACCACATTTCAGATTCGTCCTTCTACCTCATTTTGCAGACACTAAATTTCCTTCATCTTTTACTCAACCGTTACTACCTTTGCCAGATTTCTCGGCTTATCCACATCAAAGCCTTTATCCGCAGAAACATAATAGGCAAATAGCTGTAATGCCACAGAAGCCGGAAATACCATGAATTCATCCTTCATATCCGGCAATGCAATAAGCTCATATTCCTGGCTTAAATCTCCTGCCAGTTCTTCCTTTATAAAAAGTACAACATTTGCTCCTCTGGCTCTTACTTCCTTAATATTGGACAGCTCCTTTGAAAGCAGATTTCTCTGGGTAACAGCCGCTACCACCGGTGTCTCCTCCGTAATCAGCGCAATTGGTCCGTGTTTCAGCTCACCGGAGGCATAGGCTTCGGAATGAATATAAGACACCTCCTTCAGCTTTAAAGAGCCTTCTAAGAGTATGGCATAATCCAGTCCCCTGCCAATCATAAATAAATCTCTGGCCTCCAAAACCTGTCTCGCAATCACATGGATATCCTTTCTCTTTTCAAGAACGGTTTTCATCACTTCCGGAACACGCTCCAGCTCACTTACAAAGTTCTTTACCTGTTCTACTGTATAGTTTCCCCGCAACAATGCCATTTTTGCAATGACAAGATAAAATACAGAAAGCTGTGTCGTATAAGCCTTTGTACTGGCAACAGCGATTTCCGGTCCTGCACTGGTGTATAATACATAATCACTTTCCCTTGCAAGGGAAGAACCTCTCACATTAATGATAGAAAGGCATTTTGCCCCATGGTGCTTCGCATACTTTACCGCCTCTAATGTATCTATGGTCTCACCAGACTGGGACACGGAAATAACCAGAGTATCCTCATCAATAACCGGATTGCCATACATAAACTCCGAAGCCAGCTCCACATCAATGTGCATACGCAGAATGGATTTTACCAGCGCCTGTGCCACTAACCCCACATGCATAGCAGTGCCACAGGCTGCCACACAGATTCTCTTACAATTTAAAAACAGTTCATCCGGCACTCCATCCTTTGCAAAATCCGGCAGTCCGTTTATAGTTTTATTAGAAATTGTATTCCGGATTGCCTCCGGCTGCTCCATGATTTCCTTTTCCATATAAAACGGATACCCGTTTTTTCCCGCACTGTTTACCTGCCAGTCAACAGTCAAAATTTCCGGCTCTGTCTCGTTTCCGTCTAAATCCGTCAGAAGAAAAGCATCCCTTTTAAGTTCTAAAATGTGATATTCAGGCACAACAAAATAACGGTGGGTAAAACGGCATAATGCAGTTAAATCCGATGCTAACATTGTACCTTTCTCACACACAGCCGCCACAATGGGACTGACATTTCTGACCGAATAGATAACCTCCGGCTGGTCGGCAAACAGGATAACCAGCGCAAAGGTTCCATTTAGCTTTTCCACTATCTTTTTGATGGCTTCCCTTGGATTTCCCTCATAGTAGTAGTCCAATAATGCCGCTACCACCTCTGTATCCGTCTCAGAACACAAAACATCCTTTAAATGATACCCAGCAATCAGTTCCCGGTAATTTTCTATAATTCCATTGTGAACCAGCGTCACCTTTCCACACTGGTGAGGATGTGCGTTTTCATCGCAGACACCGCCGTGGGTTGCCCATCTGGTATGCCCGATTCCACAAGTGGACAGACGATTATCCGAACCACAGATTTTCCTTAAATCGCTGACTCTTCCGGCGCATTTGTACACATCTGTTTTTGCTTTCACACTATCCCTCACCGCAATACCGGCACTATCATAACCTCTATACTCTAAAAGCTCCAGACCGTCCAGTAAGACCTCTTTTACATTTTCATTTCCTATATAACCAATAATTCCACACATATAAATTACCTCTTCTTTCAGTATATTTTAAGTTCAATCATTTTT
>JAXVOW010000131.1:0-8159 GCA_037301995.1 bacterium
GGCTTGATGTCACGGTGAATAATGTTGTGCTTCCTGCATTCTGAGAGAGAAGTCAGCAGGTCAATCCCCATGGTGATGACCTCTTTTTCGGAAAATTCAGACTCTCTTATGCGCACGACTTTATTGAGAGGCTGTAATAAGTCCATTTTTATTAAAATGAACCGGGAAGAGGAATCCGGTGATTCTATTACATCATACCCATGATATTTTACAATTCCCGCATTGTGTTCCAGTTTTTGCATGACTTTGACCTCGGAAAGAATTTCGCTGGTCATTTCTTCCAGATATGCTTCTGTTGAAAGGGCGTTCTGGTTTTGCAGGGTCAGGGAATTGGTTCCATCATTAATTGTAATGGGAATAATCTTAAGGGCACAATGGTTTCCTTCGTTGTCTGTTATTTCATATACTGTTCCAGAGCTTCCCTCTCCAATGATATCGCCTAAATACCATTTAAAAAAGAATGGCTGACTGGAACGAAGGAATTTGTCATCTTTTGATGTAAGCATAAAATTACACCTCGGTTATTTATTCTTGCGTATGCAGCAAGTCAGACGTAAGCCTGCCTGCGTTTTCCTGCTGCCGTGGGGGATTTTGCTTTTTTCCAAGCAGATATAATATTTCATCTGTGATATCAGAATCTATATGAAAAAGGGTATTGGTTATGTATTCAAACAAATCAGTATTGTTGTCGAGTTTGTAGTTTGAAATTTCAAATTTATTGATAACCAAATTGCACTTTTCTTTCAATTCTGCATTTTGCGTATATTGCTTTAGTAAAAATGCATTTGAAAATTCAATTTCAGGATTCTGTATGATTGCACACTCTGCAGCAAACAGGATGATGCTTTCCAGCTTGTCCCTGACACAAAGGGGTTCCATACCTGCAAAGCAAAGCATGGTGTTGATGTCGTCAGCCGTCATGCGGAAATGGATGCCTAAAGCAATCAGATGAATCCGTGAAGGAATGCTTCCATAGCACCGGAGCTTACTTATCATTGTATTAAAACCGGCAATGATGGCAGGATTATTAATATTTTCTTCCAGAAAAGAGTTTAATGTGCCGGGTCTTTCACTTGAACTGATTGTATTGAGTGCAATATAACTGTCTATAAAGTCCAGCAGTTTTACATAGCTGTTGGCAAATGCTTTCGCATTTTTTTCTATAAATGTTTCAAAGTCCAGCAGGGTTTTGATAGAAATCAGTTCATGTTCCAACTGTTCCGTTGAAAAGTAGATATATTCTGTGCTTTTCTTTGCCTTCCGCTGGTTTAAAACATCGCAGAGAATAGAAGAAAAATGTTCTTTGAGTTCCATGTACTGGTTATAGCTTAAATTGTTGGATATAGAAAAGATGGCAACGGCATCCTCAATATTCTTTGCATTTAATTTCGGATATTTTCCATACCGCTGTAAAAAATCATTTATCTCGGCAACGGACATATTGACTGCAAATCCGATACGGATAAATTGTTCCCGGCTTCTCGGAATTTTCCCATTTTCGCACCAGGAGATAATGGTGTTCCGGCTTATACCGCATAACCGGGCAAATTTCGTATAGGAATATCCGCCGGAATCGAGCAGATAGTTGATAAATGCCTTCCAGTTTGTAAAATATTCGCCGTGTTTATCCAGAAAAATCTGCAAATCATCAATGTCTTCGCACTTCGTTAAGGTGTGGTATAGGTCGTTGGTACGACCGTCATGTATCAAGATTGACATGTGTAATCTCCATATGATAAGTATAATTGACTGGATTATATTGTATTCTTGCAAAAATGAAATGTCAAGAATCTGGAGGGTGTCAGTTCGTTTAAAACTCATAAATTATATGAGTTAAAATAGAAACGTTGTGATTATTATAATCAGTCAATTGTAAAACTCTGTTTTCGTTACCGACCGTTGTGCAATATAAATAATATCAACGCCGGGCACGCTTTTGCTGCTTGTCGCTCGTAATGGTACGTAAGGTGCCAAAATACGGCACCTAAGTACCAACGGCTCCAAAGCACCCTGCTTATGATATTGTTTATATTGCACAACTATACTTTTGAAAATAGGGAGTTTTGCGATTGCTTTATTATTATAATAGAAACGGGGTGAGAAAGAAAAGAATCTATCGCAAAGAAAACAAGGATAAGCGGTGAAAAATTGAAAATCAGATTAGACATATGTCAAAAAACATAAGGGAAAGGAATGGATAAGTTATGAGAAAAAAATTAATTTCATTAGCATTGGCAACGGTGCTCTGTGCTTCGCTGCTTGCCGGCTGTGGTAATGGTGGAGAGGTAAGTGATACAGAGACAACTACACAGGAGCAGAATGTTTCGGACGATAATCAGGAAACGGAAGAAGAGGCAGACACAGAAGAGGTGACAGAGACAGGTGCCGAAGAGGAGTCAAAAGAAAATACAGATTCCGGTTCGTCGGATATTACAGCGGTGGAAGCAACCTTAGAGAATCCGGCTCAGATTGGTGAGTGGGTGGAGACCGTGAAATATTCTGCCCAGGACAGTCAGGACCATACAATGTATTTTAGAATTACCGGTGTTATCCGTGGTGATGAGGCCCAGAAGATGGTGGATAAATACAATGAAGAAGGACATGTGTGGCAATTGTCGGAATTGGAACAGGATGATTTAGAGTATTGCATTGTTACATATGAAAGCTATTTTCCGGCAGATTTTCCGGAGGCAGAATGGGGATTAACCGATACAGATGTGGACTTAAGTCTATGTGATATAGATGATTCCGGAGCAATTGCCGGTTATATCGGACTATCTACAGTGTGGGATATTTCGGAAGAGCCGGAAATGAATACATTCTATGCGGGAGATACCTTTACAGAGGGTAAGGCAGCCTTTGCCATGGTAAAGGGCAGTTCTGAATATTTATTTAATTGCAGTTATTATGATGACAATGACACAGAAATAAATGCATATATTGTAGGACAATAAATCATTTCCCAAGTTACTGCACTAAGCAGAAATGTCAGGATAGTCAGCAGGAAATACACAAATTTGTGATTAGCTTAAGCAATGGCGGCTACACAGATTTGTGTATTTTTTTATGTTGATTCACCGGTTCACCACAGATGAATAGAATAGAAGTAAGGGCAAAAAGGCAGAAAACTGTGAGGTAGTTTCTGCCGGGAGTGTGGACTGTGTGGAATTGGTTTGTTCATTTAGAACCGGTATATCAGGGATTGTGCGCTACATTATTTACTTATGGTGTCACCATATTGGGAGCGTCCCTGGTTTTCTTTTTTAAATCGGTGAACCAGAAATTGATGGATATTATGATGGGTTTTGCGGCAGGTGTGATGATTGCAGCTTCCTATTGGTCTTTATTGAATCCGGCAATTGAACTGTCAAGAGAGCTTGGGAGAAATCCTGCATTGCATGCAGCGGTTGGTTTTGTCAGCGGCGGCGTATTTATTATGCTGTCGGATTGTGTGCTGAATGGGAGAAAATGCTGCAAAGATAAAGGAGAGGGCTGGCTTCGGTGTGTGATGGTGACAACAGCAGTGACAATGCATAATATTCCCGAAGGGCTGGCTGTTGGTGTGGCGTTTGGCTGCGCCGCCATTTCCGGGAGTGGTACTTCTCTTGTGGGCGCTGTAATGCTGGCTGTTGGTATTGGCATACAAAATTTCCCGGAGGGAACCTGTGTGGCAATGCCCCTTAGAAGAGAGGGAATTAGCCGATGGAAAAGTTTTCTAGTTGGGCAGTTTTCCGGAATTGTGGAACCGGTAGCAGGCGTAATTGGTGTATTGTTTGCGCTTAAGGTGCAATTAATCTTACCATTAGTATTATCCTTTTCTGCCGGTGCAATGATTTCGGTTGTCTGCTCGGAGCTGATTCCCGAGTCCTTTAAAGATAACAAGAATCTTGCAACAATTGGTGTTATGACAGGATTTGTGGTTATGATGGTATTAGATGTGTTACTGGGATAATAAAAATCTGATGGAACATAAATATGCCCTTGTGGTATAATATGAACACTTAGGGAATAGAAGCGAATACAAGCAAAATGGAAGGACAAGCTTAAAAGGGCGGAAAATATGGATAGGAGAAAGATTGTAAAAAGGGGATACGTTCCCAGTGACCAAAAGGAATTTACCGGCATACAGTTAGAACATTTAAAAGAAGCGGCAAAGGATACCCGGTATCTACTGGAACGTGGATATGCGGTTAAGAATGCGACTACATTTGTTGGCAACCACTATATGTTTTCGGAAAGACAGCGTCTGGCATTGGCAAGGAGTGTATCTTGTAAAGAAGATGTAGAAAAACGGATAGAAAAATTAATTGTAAAAGAAGCAAAGGGAATGACAGTGTATATTGATGGCTTTAATACGATAATTTCTCTGGAGGTTGCGTTATCCGGTTCTTTGCTGTTTCATTGCAGTGATGGTACAATCAGGGATTTGGCGGGTCTTCGGGGAACCTACCGGATTATTGATAAAACAGAACAGGCAGTTCATTTGATTTTGAATCGGTTACAGGAACTTGAGATAGGTGAAGCTATATTTTATCTGGATGCGCCGGTATCGAATTCCGGAAGGTTAAAGGCTTTGATTTTGCAGATTGCAGATGAGTACGATTTTGACGTGTCTGTGGAGGTTATAAATGATGTGGACAGGGTGCTGGAAAAATTGCCAGGGGTAATATCCAGTGATGCAATTATATTAAACAAGTGTAAGAGCTGGATAAATTTAGTGCCGGCTATTGTATCGGAACTGTCAGATACATGGGTGGTTCAATTAATGGATTGCCAGTAGATGGAAGATTTATTAGAAGGAAGATAATTTTAAAGCGGGAATTGAATTAAAGATTTGAAAAAAGACTTGCAATTCATTTTATATGCTATAAAATATGAAACAAAGAACTTATAACTTTTTCGTTATAAGCTTGTAAGCTATGAAAATTTAAACAAGAAAGGATACGAATATGAAGGCTGCAATTATTATGGGTTCTACCAGTGATTTATCCAAAGTGGAACCGGCTGTAGAGGTTTTGAAAAAATATGGTGTAGAGGTAAATGTCAGATGTTTGTCTGCACACAGAGCACATGAGGGACTTTCCAAATTTATTGAGGAGACAAATCATGACGGAACAGAGGTGATTATCACTGCTGCCGGAATGGCGGCTGCTTTACCTGGAGTTGTGGCGTCACAGACTGTTCTTCCAGTCATTGGTGTACCCCTTTCCGGTTCCGTATTAGACGGTATGGATGCGTTGATGTCCATTGTTCAGATGCCATCCGGAATTCCGGTTGCTACCGTTGCCATCAATGGAAGTAAAAATGCTGCTTATCTGGCACTGCAGATTATGGCAGTTAAACATGACGAGATTAAGGAACAGCTCCTTGCAGAACGTAAAGGGATGGAAGAGGCTGCAATGAAGGCAAATGAAGAGGTTATTGCAAAGTTTAAGTAGGAGAAGACTTGTCTGATGATTAAATATCTATAAAAGATAAAAAATGCAAGCAGTTAGCTGACTGACAGATAAACTGCTTGCATTTTTTAGTTGCCGAGCATATGAGAAAATGGTCCAGTATACCATTTTGAGGTTAATTATGCCTCAAGCTTTTCGCCGGTCAACAGCTCATATGCCTCTAAATATTTATCAATGGTTTTTTGGGCAATTTCCTCAGGAAGCTCCCAGTCGTGTTTGCCCTCATTGTTCTTTAGCCAGTCGCGGGCAAACTGCTTATCGAAGGAAGGCTGTCCATGTCCGGCTTCATAACCCTTTGCAGGCCAGAAGCGGGAACTGTCAGGAGTAAGCATTTCATCACCTAAGACAATGTTGCCGTTTTCATCTAAACCAAATTCAAACTTGGTGTCGGCTATGATGATACCGCGTTCCAAAGCATAATCAGCACATTTCTTGTAAAGGGCAATGGTATAATCCCGTAACTTTTCAGCATATTCAAGTCCTTTTCCAGGGAACTGCTTTTCAAGATGTTCCACACTCTGCTCGAAGGAGATATTTTCGTCATGGTCTCCAATCTCTGCTTTAGTAGAAGGTGTATAGATTGGTTCAGGAAGCTTGTCGGATTCTTTTAATCCCTCCGGTAATGTGATACCGCATACGGTGCCGTTTTTCTGGTAGCTTGCCCAGCCGCTGCCTGTGATATAGCCGCGGACAATACATTCTATAGGGAGCATCTCCAATTTTTTGCACATCATACTGTTGCCGTCAAACTGTGGCTGCTGGAAGAACTCCGGCATATCCTTTACGTCAGCAGAAATCATATGATTTGGAAGGATGTCAGAAGTTAAATCAAACCAGAATTTTGACATTTGTGTAAGCACGGTTCCTTTTTTATGAATAATGTTTTTTAAGATTACGTCAAAGCAGCTGATACGGTCAGTTGCAACCATAATCAGGCTGTCACCATTGTCGTAAATCTCACGCACTTTACCCTCTTTAATCGGTTTCATTTCATTTGCACTCATTCTATATACCTCGCAATCTCTGTTTTTATGCTGATAAGCATTCTAATACCTGTTTAGCATAGTAGATTTTAAGGTAAAAATCAAGAGTTTTTGTTGCTTCAACATCTTTTTATGTTATTATATTAAAATAAATAATTTTTTTAAATGCATGGGAGCTGCAATTGGGGATAGGAGGGAAGGATGAAGATAAAAGGCTTATTGGTATTAGGATGTGTCTTTTGGGTATGTCTTTGTACCGGTTGTGACAATTCCTCGGAGGATATTGTTTCTACTATAACAGAAACAACAGAAATAGCAGAGAGTTCTGAAAAAGATACTGTTCCCGCAACAACAGAAGCTGTAGAAAAACCAGAGATTGCGGATGCAGACTCCGTCAATGAGAATACTGCCGCTTATTTTCCATATCAGGGTGATGTGACTATGCGATATGGTGCAGAGTTTGAAGGCGGAATAGGCGGGGAAGTGGATTTAAAGCTGGAAGAAGTTATCAAAAGTGAAAATGGAAGGTTATATCAACTTTCATATGATAATGTAATGATAACGGATAATGATGCAGGTATACAGAGAGATTGCGTTTATGAACAAGACAGGGAATTAGGATATTTTTGGGTTGCAGAAGATAAGATTTACTTTTTTGAGGAGATTGAGGAAAAAGAGATAGATGATTTATGCCAGAATGGAAAGCTTCCAGAACTGTCAATGGTTGTTCTCCAAAATGCTCCGCTGGAAGAGACGAATAAAGGAGAAAAGGCATGGCATGAATATATCAAAATAAAAGATAACCAGGTGCGTTTTGGGGTATATGATGATACGGTAGAGACAGGTTTCTGGAGGTCCATTATATGGGAAAAAGGGAATGGAATACTTGTGTTTAGACAGGGATATGGTGCAGGAAGAGATATGATAGAACTTTATTGCAAGGATGGGATAGAATATGATTCCAGTGGCAGGTATGGCTTTGACTAAAGTTATTTTGTTATCATAAATTATGTATTTAATCAGGAGGAATATGGATATGATTTGGAAAATATTGGGGATAGAACAGACAAAAGACGAGGAAGCAATTAAAACTGCTTATCGCAATAAATTACGTTATGTAAACCCAGAGGATGATGAAGAAGGGTTTAAGGAGCTAAGACATGCTTATGAAGAAGCGTTAGAGTTTGCCAGTCGGGAAGAGATAGAAGGTTTACATAATGCAAATGGCGAAGAAGAACAAAAGTATAATAGTAAAAAAGATGAAGTCGATTTATGGATTGACCGTGTTGATGCTGTTTATGAGGATGTAGCTGCCAGAAGAGATGAGAAAAAGTGGGATGCGTTATTGCATGATCCGATTTGTGATGATTTGGATACAGAATTAGAGGCAGCCGAAAAGCTTTTAGTATATTTTATGTCCCATACTTTTATGCCTCAGGTAATATGGCAAATGGTAGATAAGCGGTTTCATTATATGGATAATTATGACCAGTTAAAGGAAAAGTTTCCGGAGAATTATCTGGACTATGTGAAATGGCAGATTGAGAGTCCCCAGTTTATTGATTTTGAGTTGTTTGACGGAAAAACAGATGACCATGTGGATGACTTTATTGGAAAGCTTTTCGAGGTAAAGGCTGCATCGGAGGAACGGGATATAAAGAAAATCAGACAATTGCTGAATGAGTTGGAACGGTTTGAATTGACCCATCCCTTTGTGCAG
>JAXVOW010000132.1:0-1944 GCA_037301995.1 bacterium
TCATCATTGGGAAAATGAAATTCCCCAGTGGAAATGCAGCAGAATGCCACACTGCGGATGCCATTTTCCACACAGCATTTTAATACACTCCGGTAACAGTTTCTCAAATCCCACCTTAAGGAATCCGTCAGCTGATATCCGACAATCGGGCCTACTGTATGAATGACATACTGTGCCGGAAGATTATAACCCTTTGTAAGCGCTGCCTGCCCGGTAGGTTCCTCATATGACTGCCCATACAGGATACGCTTCCGGTTCATCAAATGGTTACATTCCTCCCTAAGTTGTATACCTGCTGTACTGTGGATTGCATTATCAATGCACCTGTGGCATGGAACGAAACAGCCTAACAGCTGTGAATTGGCAGCATTCACGATTGCCTCAACCTGAAGTCTTGTAATATCCCCCTGCCAGATGGAAATTTTGTCTGCAAACGGATGACTGCTCCCATACTGTTTTCCAATGGTCTTAATCTCCTCCAGCTTCACAATTCCCTTTTCTTCTGCCTCTTTTCTTAAGAATGCATCCTGTACTGTAAGCACATCCTCGGACATGCTTTTCGGCATACGGATATTCATAAGCGAGCGCAATGCCATACGCTTATTTTCATAATCATCCTGAACCTCCAAATTCCTGTACTGTACAGAGTCCTCTTTGAATTTTCGGAGCAGATAATCCAGTCTGTTTTCTTGCGTTTTCAAATTATCCATCACCGTTCCCTGCCTTTCCTTAACAAATACTGTATTGCAAAACACCCCAAGATAGTCTTTATCCCGGGGCATTCTGCAAGCATGAAAAACAATTATTTTCTCACAACACTGATTCTTTCCTGAATGTGATTTCCCTTTGTAATCTCATCCACCATTGCAATGGCGTAATCCGCATAGCTGATAATGCTTTCACCCTTGTCATTTAAGGTAAGCTCTTCACCCGCAAGGATGTATTCTCCGGTTCTCTCACCCTCTGCCTGAAAATCACCGGCAGGACTTACGAATGTCCATTTCACATCATCTCTTAGGCGAAGTTCCTCCAGTGCCTTTCCCTGAGCTGCCGCCAATGGCTTAAATATATCCGGAAAATCCGGACCATCCATAACCTGTAGTGTGTGCTCCGGATTCACATAGAGACTTCCTGCTCCGCCTACTACTAATAATCTTGTTTCCTTACCGGAAAGAATGTCACATAAATGCTTTAATGAAGTGCTATGCTGCGGAAGTGTCTCTTCTACCCATGCACCAAATGCATCAACTACAACATCAAAGGATTCTAAATCCGCTGTAGTTAAATCAAACAAATCCTTCTGGATGACATTCTTTGCAACTGTCTGGTTTTCTCCTCTGACAACTGCAGTCACATCCAGTCCTCTTTCAACTGCCTCCTTAACAATTAACTTACCTGCTTTTCCGTTTGCACATACAACTGCTACTTTCATAATAATATCCTCCTTAAAATTTTGTTGTAATATTTTTTATTACAACAAGACAATATCACAAACTTGTTGTAATGTCAATAGTTACAACAAGTTTTTTAAAAAAAATAAGGAACCTGTAAAGGTCCCTTATTTATATCTTTAAAACAAATCATATATTATAAATATTTATCTATATTTTTTCCTTCTTCCACAGAAGTATTTGAAAGCCACACAAGAGCTCTCACACAGTGATTTTATATGTATACCCTCCGCTATATTTTAACTTTATTTAGGAACAGGAAACACCGGATTTTTCAGAAAGCAGACCAATCCATTTATCCCTCTTGGAAACAGAGCATTTGTATGTTTCGACCTTGTTCTTTTCCGGATTCAATGCTTCAATCTTAATCCCCATCGGGAAAAATCCATTTGCCATGCATTTGCTGATGGAACGGATGTCAGAATACTTTATACTGAAATTACTGGTTGGAATAAGACTTCTGCAGCTAAAAATAAACCGTTCTTTGGTAAAT
>JAXVOW010000133.1:0-2243 GCA_037301995.1 bacterium
GACAGAACACACTGCCATTCCCCTGAAAAATTTAATATTTTTATAAAAGCTCTGCCATTTCAAGCAGTAATCTCTCTGATTTCTCCCATCCAAGACATGGGTCCGTAATGGACTTACCATAGCAGCCGGCACCGATTGCCTGATTGCCATCCTCGATATAGCTTTCTACCATAACGCCCTTTACCAGCTTTGCCACCTCATTGCTATGGCGCATGCTGTGAAGAATTTCCTTTACAATACGTGGCTGTTCATTCCACTTCTTTCCGGAATTATTGTGGTTGGCATCCACAATCACCGCCGGATTCTTAAGGGTATCAAATTTCTCGTATGCCTCATGCAGCAAAATCAAATCCTCATAGTGATAATTTGGCACCGATACACCGTGACGGTTCAGGGAGCCTCTTAAAATACAGTGTGTAAGCGGATTTCCATCCGACTTCACTTCCCATCCGGCAGTCATAAAGGTGTGCTTTGACTGACCTGCAATACAGGAATTCATCATAACCGCATAATCCCCGGAGGTAGGATTTTTCATACCAACCGGAACATCAATGCCGGAAGCGGTCAGACGGTGCGACTGGTTCTCCACAGAACGTGCCCCCACTGCAACATAGGATAATATATCGGACATATAAGACCAGTTATCCGTATAAAGCATCTCATCAGCAGCAGTAAGTCCTGTCTGCTCGATTGCATCAATATGCATCTTACGGATTGCCTTAAGACCCTCTATAAAGTTCGGCTTTTCCTCCGGATTCGGCTGGTGAAGCATACCCTTGTAACCGGAACCATTAGTTCTTGGTTTATTGGTATATATACGGGGAACAATGATAATCTTATCCTTAATCTTTTCCTGTACCCCTGCGAGCCGGGTAATATAGTCTAACACCGCCTCCTCGTTATCTGCAGAGCAGGGACCAATAATTGCTAAAAACTTATCCGATTCACCGGTAAATACCTTTGCAATCTCGGCATCTCGTTCTGCCTTTACTTTCTTAAGCTCAGGGCTCATTGGAAACAACTCTTTTATCTCTTCCGCTGACGGCACCTGTGAAATGTAATGTAAACCCATTTTTATAATCTCCTTTTGTACTATTAAATGTTATCCCGCCATACCTGCCGCTGCAGATCTGGTTTCTGGTTTCCATAGTAATCCGCTATACAGCCACGTCTGACAGTTTAGCACGTTGAAGTAAAAAAGTCAACTGTCTAATAGCAGAAAATACTGTGACAGGATATTTTTAAGAATATATTCGTAAGTTATTTTAGTACGTTTTTCCTTTGAATACAATGGTATTATTTTGTATACCTCATCATTGACTTTAATGGTAATTTCTCCAATGGTCTGCTCCTCCTTAATCGGAGCCTGTAATTTTTTCGGCAGCTTTACATCAAAGCTTACACTTTCTCCCTCCCGTAATAACAGAGAAACGGAATCTTTGGCATAGGGAGTAACCGGAGCATCCTCAATACTGTCCATAACAGGAATCTGCTGAAAGGCTGTGTCCGCCGCAAGAATCTCTTTCAGATTATATTTCTTTACTCCATAATCCATGAGATTTGTGGTATCCGTCCATTTATATGTTTTGTGGGGAGGCCAGCCGCAGGCAAGTACCACACTGACGAAATGTTTATTATCCCTGTTTACCGCACCCACAAAGCAGTATCCTGCATTTCCGGTAAAACCGGTTTTAATGCCGATAGCCCCCTCATAGGAAGTCAAAAAACGGTCTTTATTATTCACCGTAAAGCTTTTTCCTGTAGTCTGTTCATGAAAGGTATAGGACGGGGTCTGAACAATTTTTAAAAATGCTTCATTTTCTATGGCATAGCTTGAAATAAGCGCCAAATCGTATGCTGTGGTGTAATGTCCATCAGCATCCAGACCATTTGGCGTGACAAAATTTGTATCGTAGGCGCCAAGCTCCTTCGCCTTTTCATTCATCATGGCAGCAAACCCTTCCACACTCCCGCCCACATGCTCCGCTATGGCAACAGCAGTATCATTATGGGATTCCAACATTAGAGAATAAACCAGGTCTCCCAGCCGGTACTGCTCATCCTTTTTCATGTTAAGCTGGACATCCGGCATGGATGCCGCATACTCTGAAACGGTTACCAAATCCTCAAGATTTGCATTTTCCAGAGTGACAATCAGGGTCATAATCTTCGTAGTGCTTGCCATGGGTACTTTTTCGTAGCCGGATTTTTCAAATAACACTCTGCGGTTATCTGCATCCATC
>JAXVOW010000134.1:0-18335 GCA_037301995.1 bacterium
AATCATCCCTTTGCCGCGCTCATGGGCAATTCCGGCAATCTTGGCATCCTGTTCTGTTACTCCCTCTGTGGCATCAATTACCAGCACACACACGTCTGCACGCTCCACCGCCGTTACAGTCCGGATGATGGAATAACGCTCTATATCCTCTTTGATTTTACTCTTCCGGCGCAGTCCGGCAGTATCAATAAATACATACTCCCGTCCGTCTCTTATAACCTCTGTATCAATGGCATCTCTTGTGGTTCCCGCAATGTCTGAAACAATAACCCGGTCCTCCCCAAGCAGTTTATTGATAATAGAGCTTTTTCCCACATTCGGCTTACCGATAATGGCAATCTTTGGACGTTCATCCTCGTCCTCCCCGCGAACCTCATCCGGGAAATGGGATACTACTTCATCAAGCATGTCTCCAAGCCCCAGCTGGGAAGCTGCAGAGACCGGAAAAGGGTCTCCTAATCCCAGATTGTAGAACTCATAGACATCCGGCATAAACTTATCAAAATTATCTACCTTGTTTACCACTAATACAACCGGCTTCCGGGAACGTCTCAGCATATCTGCCACCTTGTGGTCTGCGTCCACAAGACCCTGTCTTACATCCACCAAAAACATAATTACATCCGCAGTATCCATGGCAATCTGCGCCTGGGCACGCATACTCTTAATAATAATATCTTCACTCTCTGGCTCAATACCGCCGGTATCAATCATCGTAAAATTATAATCCAGCCAGTTCACATCCGCATAAATACGGTCTCTTGTGACACCGGGAGTATCCTTAACAATGGATATCTTGGAACCAGCCAGCACATTAAACAATGTAGATTTACCTACATTTGGTCTTCCTACGATGGCAACAATTGGTTTACTCATTGTCATCCTCCTTTTGCATTTATATACAAAAAATTCCAAAAATTATTGAAAAAACATCTGTCAATTTACAACTCTATCTAGTTTACAATAGAGAAAGTTATTTGTAAACCTTTATTTTCGGTAAAAACTACTCTTTTATCATCATTACGCCGGCAAGATTTCCCCGCCTTCCATGACTTGCCCGATGGGAGAAGAAGACATCCGGATTACAGCAGGTACAGAGGTCTGTCACGTCAAGATGTTCCCTCGCTATGCCCGCCTCCAACAGCGTAATCTCACATGCCCTGTGAAGATTTAACTGGTATTTTCCATTTTCCTTTAGGTAGAGCAGTTCATCCCCAAAGTCATTTCCAAATACCTCCAGAAAACGGAGCGCCACCTCCTCACTTACCTCATAGCATTTCTGGCAGATGGAGGGCGCTATGGCGCATACAATATCCTGTGGACGGCTGCCATATTCCTTCTCCATACAGGAAACCATTTTTGCCCCAATCCGCTCCACAGTGCCGCGCCAGCCGGAATGTGCCATTGCAATCACTTTTTTTACCGGGTCAAAGAAAAATAACGGAACGCAGTCTGCATAAAAGGTTATAATGGGAATACCCGGCTCGTCCGTCACAAGGCCGTCTATTTCCTTAATATCACTTTCTCTGACAATTCCCTTACCTCTGTCCGCTCTTGTCACCTTATGAAAATGGGTCAGATGAACCTGGTCTGAAAACACAAGCCTTGTCTCGTCATAGCCCAATGCCCTCGCAAACCGCCGGTGGTTTTCCATTACATTTTCCCTGTCATCTCCCCTTGTAAAGCTTAAATTCATGGAGGATAAATGCTCCTCTGACACACCGCCTAACCGGGTGGAAAAGCCATGAACAAGCTCTTTGTCATATACAGACAATTTGGGAAACGTAACATAAGCCACTCCATTTTTTTCTTTCATATTACAGGTATGTTGATTATTAATATATTTTAGCTCCATTCCTTATCTATCCTCTTTCCTATCACCATAAACTATGAATCCTTTTACCATAACCCGGAAGTTCCACCGTTCCCAATTACAGCCTGCACTATAATTGAAATGGAAATGCATTCTTATAATATGTGATTTTATTTTTCAGCACGCTTGCCACATCAAAGCGCACCGGCGTAAATTCCCCCAGATTATGACTGTATAAATAATACCCTGCCGCCCTGCTAATCCGTTTCTGCTTGGCAGTTCCCACAGCTTCCACCGGGGAGCCGCATTTTTCCGAGTTACGGTATTTTACCTCCACAAACACATAATAATCCGCTTCTCTGGCTATTATGTCGATTTCTCCCTGCCTGCACCGGTAATTCATTTCTAAGATTTCAAAGCCATGTGCCTGCAGGTACTCCTTTACAGCCTGCTCCATACTGGCACCCAGTTTCCGTGTGTTTTTCTCCTGTGTCATCCCAACCTCAATACTTTAATCCACTCTGTACAATCGGCAAATTGTCTGTCTCCTACCGGATTATTTTACTCTTAATCCGGTCCATTTTATCCACATAGACTAAAATTTCCGCCACGACTCCATACAATTCCGGCGGAATCATATCTCCAATCTCTAACTTCAGCAGGGTATCTGCAAGTCCTTCATCCTCATAGGTTGCCACGTCCGCTTCCCTTGCCTTTTCAATAATACGGTCTGCAATCACACCCTGGCCGGAAGCAACCACCTGCGGCGCCGCATTGGCTGGGTCATAGGTTAATGCCACTGCCTTTTTTTTCTTCTTTGGCTCCTTTTCTGTCATTGTCCTTCCTCCAATCTATGTTCTCGCATCAAAGGTATACCTTTTTATACTCCGCTCTGCATTTTCATCAATAATCTCATCCACCACTTTATTAATGGATTCCTGCGGCTGACGCTTAACCACTTCATTGGTCAGGGAAAATCCCCGGTCTGCCAGCTGCTTTGCCAGCTGGCTCATATTACCGGCCACAATATCTACACTTTCCTGGTCGTTTAAATAAAACCTTGCATTCACATTCGTTCCTGTCAGGGTCACCTTGATATCTGTCTGTCCTAAGTAATCCATATCCAGATGCAGCATAACACTGATGCCATCCTTTTTCTGGGCAAGCTTTCGCTTATCTGCATAGACATAGAGCTCCGAATTTGCATTCCGGTTGGAAAGCTTTAAGGGCATCTGGGCATATATCATCTGATGATTCAGCTGCTCCATAAACTGCATATTCTGGCGCATATTCTGGAAATTCTGGTTAAAATTCCTGGTATCACCGCCCTTTGTGGCAACCGCCTCCTCAAATGCCCTGCCCTGTTTTAATATTTTGTCGTATAATTCATCAATTTCCTTTGGATTTTTCATATCCTTGGGATTCAATGCCCAGCTTTTCCGGATGACATCTGCAAACAGCTTTCTAAATTCACTGGATTCCAGCATATTCCGGACTACAGCGTCGCTGGCATTATTACTGCTCAATGCCTGTATCATATTTTTAAGCAGTTCCTCCGGCGAAGAAGTCTGTCTGTGTATATTCTGAATCTGCTCTTCTGAAATTCCTGCTTTTTGCAGCATACCCGTCAGATGGGATGCCTCCTCCTTTGTAATTCCTGCCTTCTCCGCAAACCGGGATAATTCAGCAGCCTTTCCCTCCGCCATCATTTTATCAATGCCAGCGGTACTTCCCTGTCCTTCTTCATTGAAGTTGGACATTATTTCACCCTCTGCCTCATACCTTTCATTTATGCCTTCCGTTAAAGCTTCTCCACCCTCCGGTTCTCCTGCCATTACCGCTCCCGAACCATTCATTGCGTTTGACGGGCTTTCCTCCGGCAGGAACATATCCAGTATTTCATTTGCCACAGACAACAGAGAAGCTGCCGGCGTATCCGCAGAAAATGCATTTGTAAATGACGCCATACCCTCTGCTGTACCGGCAATATCACCACTCAGCTGGTGACTGTAACTCTGGTATCTCTCATACTGTGCAATATTAGCCTCTGTGACCGGAATGTTCATTTTATTCAGAGCTGCCAGCGTCTGCATGGATGTACCCGGAAATTTCATACTCTGGGACAAAAGCTTCACCATACTGTTCTTATCCACAGGCATTCCCGCCTCCATCAGCTCCTTTGCCGCAGAAAAATTCTTTTCCGTAGGGGATAAGCCTGCCATATCCAGTGCCTTTTCTAAAACCTGGGTCTGGGCGCTATACAGGGAATCAAACATTGGCTTAATCAGAATCTGGCTGGCAGTATTCTCCTTTACTGAGAATAAAAGCTGGTCACCAACCCCTAACTCCACTTCTCCCTGCAGTCTGGCGGATAATTTTGCCTGGTTATCCAATGCAATTGTGACCTTTTCGCCTGTAATATCCAAAATTTCCCCTTTAAATACAGTTCCTTCCTTAAGCCCGGATATATCTGCGGAGGACTGCGCCTGATTTGCCCTGGAATTCTCCGTTTTCGCATTTTCCTGTAAATGCATATCATAACTGCCTAAAATCCTGTTTCCAATCTGCATACAAATCCTCCTCTCCTGTCACTTATACAAAATTCCCAATAAATGTCCTTCTATGTATTTTACAGGGACCCATTTCCTTTAATGCCGCAATATGCTTTGCGCTTCCATATCCTTTATTGCTGGCAAAATCATATCCCGGATACACCTGGTCCATATCCACCATAAAGCGGTCCCTCGTCACCTTCGCTATAATACTGGCGGCTGCAATGGATACACTCTTTGTATCTCCCTTAATAATCGCCTCCTGGGGAATATCAACCCCTGGAATTGTCACAGCATCATTTAACAGGATTTCCGGCTTAACCGGTAATTTTCTGATTGCCATCCGCATTGCGGCATAATCCGCCTGCAAAATGTTGATTTCATCAATACATTCTTCATCTGCAAAGCCAATCCCCACAGCAACCGCTTTCTCCATAATCTCATCATACAACAGCTCCCGTTTCTTCTCAGACAGCTGTTTAGAGTCATTCAGATAATAAATATCGGTATCTTTCGGGAGAATGACAGCTGCTGCCACAACCGGACCTGCCAGCGGTCCCCTGCCCACCTCATCTATTCCACATATATATCGGCACTTTTCGTATTTGCGTTCATACTCTTTCATGGCATTGGTACGGGCCACCTCTGCCTCAAAGGCTGCAACCCTTTTTCTGGCAGCCTCCACCAGCTTTATGACACCGGCACGGCTGTCTGCCTCAAATTGCGGTATGAAAACCTTAAGCTCCTCCACTGAGGCATTTTTCAAGATTTCTTTTATCTCGTTAACTCCCATTTTCTTCCGTATCTCCCTTTTAATATAACGAAAGCTGTCGCATAAAACACATACGGTTTAATAACTCATGGTTTAATACCTGCGGCAGCCCTGTCCTTCTATTCAACTTTTCCAAATTTTGATAATGGCCAGATTCTTAGAACAGCCTTTCCCTCCAGCTCATCCTTATGGATATTTCCCACCTCTTCAAAACGGGAATCCTTACTGTCATTGCGGTTATCACCCATTACAAAGTATTCGTCTTCTCCAAGGATTATGTCTTCCTCTGCCCTGCCAATCATATTCGGCTCAATTGTCTCATAGCCATACTCCTCCTCTAACGGCGTACCGTTAATATAGATTGTACCGTCCTCATCAATTCTTACCTTTTCTCCCGGCAGTCCGATAATACGCTTGATATAATATACAGAGCTGTCATGATATGGAAAAACCACGATATCAAACCGCTCCGGGTCTTTAAAGCGATAGGAAAGCTTATCAATCCAGAGATTATCGCCATCCTCCAGGGTATCGTACATGGAGCTTCCGCTCACCTCTGTGCGCTGTCCCACAAAGGTGACGATAAACCATACCACTATAATAACAAATACGATATAAATAACCATTCCTATTATCTCTTTTATGATATTAACCTCTTCTTCCTGTACATTATTTTTCTTCTTTGCCATATTTCCTAACTCCTTATCCCGGCTGCTCCACGGAAATTCTTCCAAGCTTGCCATTTCTGAATTCTTCTAATATGATTCCTGCAGCCTTTTCATAATCCAGTTCCTTCCCCTTTAACAGGCATCCTCGTTTTTCTGCAATCTCTCCCAGAATAGCAGATGCTTCAGAATCCTCCTGAACCTGATAACGCTCCTCCAAAATCCCCGGATACTGTTCCTTAAGGAAAGTTATCAACTTACAGGCAAGTTCTGTCTTTTGCAAAATTTCATCATTAATCGAACCAATAAATGCAAGGTGCTCCCCTACAAGCTCATCCTCAAACTTAGGCCAGAGAATCCCCGGTGTATCTAATAATTCTACATTCTTATTAATCCGAATCCATTGCTTTCCCTTTGTGACTCCAGGTTTATTTCCAACCTTTGTACATGCTTTCCTTGCGTAGGAATTAATAAACGTGGATTTGCCAACATTGGGAATGCCTACAATCATGGCACGAATGGGACGGTTCACAATTCCACGCCGCCGGTCTCTCTCTATTTTTTCCCTGCATGCCTCCTGAACCTTAGCGGTAATCGCCTTCATTCCCTGTCCATCCCTGGCATTAATGGTAACAACCATGATTCCCCTTTCCTTAAAATATGCTTCCCACCTTGCAGTCACTGCCTCATCTGCCAAATCACATTTATTCAGCAGCACCAGACGGAACTTATTATTTGCCAGCGAATCTATATCCGGATTACGGCTGGCAAAGGGAACTCTCGCATCTAACAGCTCAATCACGATATCAATTAATTTGATATCTTCCTGCATCATACGCTTTGCCTTTGTCATATGACCTGGATACCATTGAATATTCATATTAAACTCCTCTATCTCACTATTTTACAAAACCAAAATCGCTCCTTGGGGAAATCCGGAAGAAGACCCTGCCGCTAATCTCCTTTTTGGAAATATTTCCAATATTGACATACCGGGAATCCTCACTGTTGTTACAGTTATCTCCCATCACAAAGTATTCCTCTTCTCCCAGCGTAATCTCATCCAATGCAGTTCCTTCTGTCATAATTAAATCTTCAAAGGGCAGGTCTGTCAAAACCTTCCCATCAATAAAAATATGTCCGTTTTTAATCTGAACCTTTTCTCCCGGAAGACCGATAATCCGCTTAATATTAAAATAACTTTCCGTATCCTCCTTCAGCCTAAATGCTATGATATCATAACGCTCTGGATTATGAAAGGTATAAGAGCGCTTGTTAATCAGCACCACATCCTGGTTTGACAATGCCGGCTCCATGCTTTGTCCAATCATTGTAACGGACTGGATTCCAAATGTCACCAGACTATACGCAAGAATTATAACAATTAAAATAGAAAGCGCCCACTGCCCAACCTCGGACATAAAATCTTTCACATCAAATTCATCCCTGTCATAACTGCTCCGGTACCTTCTTCGCCGTCTCATATAGCCTCCTTATCCTGATATGTTTGATTCATTTTAATAAATTATCCCAAAGAACATTTATTTTTCATGAATCCTATTTTAGTTTACTACATTAAAGAACAAAAGGCTAGAGTAAAGATAAACATTACTCCAGCCCCGTCATGCCTAAAAGATTATTTTACTAACTCTTTTACTCTTGCTGCCTTACCTACTCTGTCACGTAAGTAGTATAATTTAGCACGTCTAACTTTACCATGTCTTACAACCTCAATCTTTTCCACGATTGGAGAATGCAATGGCCAAGTCTTTTCCACACCAACACCGTTTGAATTCTTACGAACGGTAAATGTCTCTCTGTTGCTTCCGCCCTGACGCTTAATTACTGTTCCTTCAAAAACCTGAATTCTCTCGCGGTTACCCTCTTTTACCTTAGCAGATACTCTGACTGTATCGCCTACCTTGAAGTCTGCAACTTCAGCCTTTAACTGTGCGGCTTCAATGTTCTTAATAATATCGTTCATCACGAACCTCCTTAGAATATAAGACGTTCTTGCAAGATGATTTTATGTGACTTGCAGAGGACCATCTAATTTTAAATGCGGTCTCCTTGCACAGGCAAGAAGTCGCAACTCAATTAATGTAACATAATTAATTAAAAAATGCAAGCATTATCTACTGTTTTTCAGTAATACCCCTAAAAAATAATTTCTGATTTCTTTTTTTTGATTTCTGCCAGCTCCTTTTTATAGCCTTCGATGGTTTCCAGCAGCTCCTTCCGCTTATTTCTGACAGGAACCATATTATTGCAAAACGCATATTCCATTGTCAGCCTGCTGTCATGCTCCACCAGATATAATAAAACAGGGCGTTTACATTTGCGTTCCAGATAGATTATGTAGCATACGCTTCCAATTATACAGAGAATACTTGTAATCGTTGCTGCAACCCCGGTAAATGCACTCTGTACAACTGCCACCAGCACATAAATAATCACGAAAAATAAAAACTGTTTTTTTATGATTTCAAAATCATCATCAATGGCAATAATTTCCTTGTTAATCTTCTGGAGCCTGCCATCCAGCTGGAGCAGGTAATTATTAATGTACTGCTCCTCATGGGTGTAAAATTCGTGAAGCTGCAGGGCATCCTGTGTGCCAACATTCTCTTCCTTTAAGGAAAAAGTGCCTGTTTTCTTCGTCTCATCCGGCTTCTCATCAAAAAGAACACCCTTCCTCCTCAGAACCTCTTCTCTCTGTTCCTTTTCCTCCAGCATGGCTTTCTGTTTTTCAGTCAGTTCCAGAATCTTCCTGTCCAAAAACCCGATTTTTTCCTCCAGAAGCTTTATCTTTTCCCTTGATTTTATCTCATCACTCTGAAACGTGTTGATATCATGCTTCTTGGCAAACCGCAGGGATTGTTCCGGCTTCATGCTGACAAAGAGAAGCGCCATCATCTCCAGCTCCTGTTTTATCATCTTTAAATCAATGTATCCCACCGGTATAAGCAAAAGCACGGAAAACAAGAAAGCAACACCAGCCGCACCGTTCTCGCGCATCTCTGAATAATTCATCATATAATCAATCAATATGTATATAATGCCCAGCACCACCAGAGAAAGAAGTATAATGAAAAACAGCTGGGAAACTACAGAACCTTCTATCTTTTGCTTACGCTTTGGAATATAGCTGTAATGAAACCTCTCACTGCTAAGCTGCAATTCCAAATCCTGTCTTTCACATTTACAGCTATATATCTCCTCTGCCACTTTAAGCAGCTCCGGCTTTTCATAACCATATCCGCCTATTTCCACGATAACATCCCTCTCCCCTCATTTATTCAATAAATCCGGTCTCCGCTCTTTGGTGCGCTGAAGCGACTGCTCCTGCCGCCAGGCTTCAATATTCTTATGATGCCCGCTGAGCAGTACTTCCGGCACCTTTCTTCCCATGAACTTCTCCGGTCTGGTATACTGGGGATATTCCAGCAGGTTGTCGTGAAAGGTCTCAAATTCTGCGCTGACATCATTATTCAGTACCCCCGGTACCAGTCTGGATACCGTATCTATCACTACCATAGCGGGTAATTCGCCGCCTGTCAGTACATAATCCCCTATGGAAAGATTATCGGTTACAATCATCTCCAGCACCCGTTCATCAATCCCTTCATAATGTCCGCAAAGCAATACAACATCCTCCTCCTTTGCAAGCTCTTCAGCAATAGACTGGTTAAATACCCTTCCCTGGGGCGTCATATAAATCACCCGGAGCCTGTCTGTCTCTCCGGAGCCAGAACCGTTTTTTTCCTTCATCCGCCGCTCATTTACAGCCTTTTTCACATGCTCATAGGCTCTGTATACCGGTCCCGGCTGCATCACCATGCCGGCGCCTCCGCCATAGGGATAATCATCCACATGTCCATGCTTGTTCTCTGCAAAATCGCGGATATTAGTCGCTTCTATGGTGATATGTCCATTTTTCACAGCCCGTCCGGTAATTGAAGTGTTAAGCCCGTCCATTACCATTTCCGGAAATAATGTTAATACATGAAAATGCATTTTACTCCTCCATTCCCTTCATCAGACGAATTGTCATTTTCCTGTTTTCCATATCCACATTTAAAATGCATTCCCTGATTGCCGGCAGCAGCCATTCCTTTTGGGTTTCATCCGTTACCACATATACATCATTGGCTCCTGTAGGAATAATCTCCGTCAGAGTTCCCAATGGGCTGCCGTCCTCTCTATAAACAGAAATACCGATTAAATCTGTGACAAAATACTCGTCCTTTTCCAGCTTCACTGCATGGGCTCTATCTACCAAAAGCTTACTCTGCTTATATTTCTCTACATCATCGATACTGTCCATCCCTTTAAATTTGAGAATAACCATATTCTTGAAAAATTTACAGCTTAAAACCTCCGCCGAAATCCTTTCATTTTTATATTCAATATAACATTCCTTTAATTTTTTAAAGCGGTTATTGTCATCTGTTGTGGGAAATACCTTTACCTCACCCTTAATTCCATGTGTGGATGTAATCACACCAACCTGTAATAAATCTTCCATTTTCCCTCCACTGTTATTAAAAAAATGGAGCTGCCAATCAATGACAGCTCTCCATGGACTATTTGATATCCACAATTACCTTCTTATCACCCTTTGAAGCAGCTGCTTTCACAACTGTACGGATAGATTTTGCAATTCTACCCTGCTTACCGATTACCTTGCCCATATCCTCCTGGGCAACCTTAAGCTCAACATAAATGGCGTCATCCTTTGAGGTCTCTGTCACCTCAACTTCCTCCGGGTGATCAACTAGGGACTTTGCTATTACTTCTACTAATTCTTTCATCTACGAATAACCTCCCAAGTCCTACTTCTCAATTCCTGCCTGCTTTAAAAGCTTGGCAACAGTATCTGTTGGCTGAGCACCGTTAGCTAACCATTTCTTCGCTGCTTCTGCATCAATCTTAACTACGCTTGGCTCCTGATTAGGGTCATAAGTACCGATTTCCTCGATGAATCTGCCATCTCTTGGAGAACGTGCATCTGCTACAACTACTCTATAGAAAGGATGTCTCTTATATCCCATTCTCTTTAATCTCATCTTTACTGCCATTTTCATTTCACCTCCTTTAATATTTGTACACAATGTACTGCTGTTGCTTATATGTCCAAACCACAAGGGTTTTTACATGCTATATCATCTTTAAAATCCAAAGGGCATCCGGAACCTTTTGCCCCGTTTACCACCCATCATGCCTGACATCTGCTTCATCATTTTCTGCATCTGCTCAAACTGTTTAATCAGGCGGTTTACCTCGCTGATATCAACGCCTGCACCTGCTGCAATTCTTTTCTTCCTGCTGGGATTGATGATTTTAGGATTGGCACGTTCCTCCTTTGTCATTGACAAGATGATGGCTTTGGGCCGGTTCATCTGCTTTTCATCAATCTCTACATTCTTAAGCTGGCTGCCCATTCCTGGAAGCATGGAAAGCATATCCTGCATTCCTCCCATTTTCTCCATCTGGGCTAAGCTGTCTAAAAAGTCATTGAAGTCAAAGGATGCTTTTTTCAGCTTTTGCTCCATCTCCCTGGCTTTTTCCTCATCAATGGCATTCTGTGCCTTTTCAATCAGGGATTCCACATCTCCCATTCCAAGAATACGGCTTGCCATGCGGTCCGGATAAAACTGCTCCAAATCGGAAAGCTTCTCACCCATACCTACATAAAAGATTGGCTTGCCTGTTACTGCTTTAATGGAAAGCGCTGCACCGCCTCTGGTATCACCATCTAATTTTGTAAGGATAACACCGTCAATTCCAATCTGCTCATTAAAGTTCGTTGCCACATTGACTGCATCCTGACCGGTCATTGCATCCACAGTCAAAATGGTATATGTTACTGCAACATTTTCTTTAATCTGTTTTAACTCTTCCATCATCGCCTCGTCTATATGAAGACGTCCGGCGGTATCCAAAAATACAATCTGTATATTATTTTTGGCAGCATGCTCCACGGCGGCCTTTGCAATATCCACCGGCGAGTTCTGAGCACCCATGGTAAACACAGGAACTCCCTGTTTCTCGCCATTAATCTCCAACTGCTTAATGGCAGCGGGACGATACACATCACAGGCTGTAAGAAGACATTTCTTTCCCTTCTCCTTATATTTGCCGGCAAGCTTAGCAACTGTTGTGGTTTTACCGGCACCCTGAAGACCGCACATCATAATAACGGTCACTTCATTGGATGGAAGCAGCTTAATCTCTGTGGTCTCAGAGCCCATCAGCTTATCCATCTCTTCCTTGACGATTTTTATTACCATTTGTCCCGGATTAAGACCCTTTAAAACATCCTCGCCAACAGCCCGCTCACTAACTGCATTAATAAACTGTTTTACTACCTTAAAATTAACGTCAGCCTCTAACAGTGCCCGTTTAACCTCTTTCATGGCTTCCTTCACATCTGCTTCCGTCAAAGAGCCCTTGCTTCGCAGCTTCTTAAATGCATTCTGCAATTTATCCGATAAGCTCTCAAATGCCATATACTACCTCCCAGCAGCCGTTAAACACCTGCTTCAACAATCCATTGATAATTCTATATCCTAGTAGCTCTCGTAAATCGCTCTGGAAATTGCCTCAATCTCGTCAATCTTCTCCTGCAGCTCTTCCTTATCCGTCATCTCTCTGAGCTCTGTTGCCAAATCATGAATCCGGCTGACATGCTCCTTTGTATCCAGAAACTTTTCTACTAACAAAAGCTTACTCTCATAATCCTCTAATATCTTATCACAGCGCTTTACCAAATCAAATACGCCCTGTCGGCTGATTCCTTCTGCTCTTGCCACCTCTGAATATGATAAATCATTCAGTATAATATCGGAATAGATGGATTTCTGGTGCTCCGTCAGCAGTTCACCATAAAAATCATACAACAAAGCCTGTCTTACCATCTTTTCCATGTACATCACCTCGTGTAAAGTAATTTTTCTTTACATCAACCTCGACTAGTATATACAATAAAAGATATCTTGTCAACCTTTTTTTCTTGACAGGATATCTTTTATCGTATTTTTGTTTATTTTTCATCCAGCATAACAGCAATATCATTCTCTATCTGCTTTTTCAATGCTTCAACATTCGGAAATTTCTCCTCCGGACGAATAAAATATAACAGCTCCGTCTGAATCTTTTTTCCGTACAAATTGCCATTGTAGCCAAGAATATAGGTTTCCAGACCTACCTGGTGCTTTCCCTGAATCGTTGGTTTTTTGCCCAGATTGCTGATTCCCTTATAATAATACCCGTCAATCAGAATCCGGCTGGCATAAACGCCATATGACGGAATCAGCTTCTGCTCCGGTACTGCCTGGTTCATTGTTGGATATCCTATGGTATGTCCCAGATGCTCTCCGTGTACCACTTCACCATACAAAAAATACGGATTTCCCAGCATTTCATTTGCAATATAGAAATGGGATTCCAGCATATCCCTGATTACGGTTGAACTGACCACTTTACCGTGCAGAGTCTTCTTTGAAATGGCGTTTACCTCAAAATGGTACTCTTCGCCAAAGGATTGCAGCAACGGTACATTACCCATCCGTCCTCTTCCAAAGCGAAAATCCTCTCCAACATAAATGGCTCTGACACCTAACTGTTTTACGAGACACTGGTATACAAAATCCTCTGGAGATAAGGCGGCAAATTCCTTGGTAAAGGGATGCTCCAGCAGTACATCAATCCCCAGATTTGCAAAATAAAGCGCTTTTTCTTCGGAGGTATAGATATTTTTTTGAGAACCTCCCGCCAGCACGGAGTTGGGATTGCTTCCAAAAGTAAACACCAACGCCTGCCGTCCCCTCCGCTTCTCATTAACCAATCCGTTAATCAACATCTGATGCCCTAAATGAATCCCGTCAAATTTGCCCAGGGCAATTGCTGTTCCCACCGTATGAAATTGTCTTGCTTCTTCATTCTGTAAATAAATCATATATTGTCCTTAATTTTTGTACTGTTTTTTTCAGATATTTTTATTTATATAAACATTTTGTCAGCCTTCCATGCCCGCAGCCTTTCATGATACTGGTAAATTGCTGCAAACTGCCCGTCCTTGTCATATACAAGACATTTTTTACCATCTTCCTCTTTCACATATTCCGCAGTAAAATCCTTAGAAACTAACAGATTGCCGTTATATAATTTTTTATTCCCGTTTTCATTCACACCATATCCTGCAAGCTTCGGAAACATCTGGTCAACAGGAATGATACACTGTTCAAACTGACCGGTTTCCACCATGGCTTCAATCTGCTTCAGTGTCAGGGAATCCTGCAAAGTAAATGTTTTTCCTGTCTCTGTAGCGTTCACGCTGTCCCGTACCAGCTTATCCATAATTCCGCCACAGCCCAGTTTTCCTCCAATATCCCTGCATAGACTGCGGATATAGGTTCCCTTTCCACAGGAAACCCGAAAGGTGACATAGGGAAGCTCCATGCTTACTATATCAATTTTATGGATTGTCACTCTCCGGGGAATGCGCTCAATCTCTATTCCCTCCCTTGCCAGCTCATAAAGCTTTTTGCCATTCACCTTAATGGCAGAGTACATCGGTGGAATCTGGTCATATTCCCCCACAAAGGAACTGATTACATCCATGACCTCTTCCTCTGTAACCTTTACCTCGTTTTCTGTCAAAAGCTTACCGGAGCTGTCCTCTGTATCTGTAGTCCTGCCAAGGAGCAGTGTCGCAGTATAGCTTTTATCCTTATCTGTCAGGATATCACACAGCTTGGTAGCTTTTCCAAGACATACCACCAGTACGCCCTCTGCATCGGGGTCCAGGGTTCCTGTATGACCGATTTTCTTTTGTTTCAGAATCCCACGGAGCTTTGCCACCACATCAAAGGATGTAAATCCAGACTCTTTATATACATTAATTATTCCGTTATACATAAAGCTTCTCCCCATTTTTTCTTTTCAGCAGTACAGGCTTCCTCCCATGCTGCATTTATCTGGTGCTCTCGTTTTCCAATTGTTCCTTAATCATGTTCGTAACCTTGAGAATAATGGTATCCTTATCACCCTCCACCTCACAGCCGGCTGCCCGGATATGTCCGCCGCCGCCAAGCCTGCAGGCAATGAGATTTACATTTACTATATCATTGGAGCGCAGGGAGCATTTAAATGTACCCTTTTTTGGATATTCATACATCCAGAGCGCGCATTCTACGCCCTCTGTAATGCGCAGAGCGTCCACCACCCCATCTGTGTCCAGATTGGTAGCGTCATTCTCATCAAATATATCCTTTGTAAGACAGGAAACAATCACCTTTCCCTCAAACATTAAAAATGCGGCATCCAGCGCTTTGGAAAGCATTTTATTCTGCTTGAAGGTCTTTTTATAAAAAGTTCCGTCAATTACCAATGGACTTCTGGCTCCCTTTTCAATTAAGATACCGGCAATCTCCATGGTCTGCCTTGTGGTATTCGTATACTTGAACACTCCCGTGTCATGAACAATTCCAAGATAGAGACACTCTGCACATTCCATCCCGATTTTGTCCTCATCTAACAACGTGAAAATCGCCTCTGCTGTGGCGCTGCATTCTGTCTTTAGAAAGCATACATCTCCAAATCCAAGGTTACTGATATGGTGATCCACACACATGGTTCGCCTTGCCTCATGAAAATAGACTTCAAATTCACCATGGCGCTCCAAATCCCCACTGTCTAAAGAGATACATAAATCATATACCCGCTCCTGCTTTTCATGGAGTATTTCATCGGCACCACGCAGAAACATAAATTCCTGCTTGAATTCATCCAGATAAATATCCACTGTTTTATCCGGATAGTTATCATAAATATAATTATACACACCAAGGCAGGAGCCGACACAATCCCCATCCGGACGAAGGTGTCCCAATATTACAATACTGTCTGCCCTCTCAATCTCCTTAATAAAATCGTTCAACATAGTCCTCCCAAGCTTAAACAGATTCTTCCTCTGAACCAGTCTGTCTGTTCATAACATCATCAATCTTCTTTGACATGTTAATTGCATATTCAATGGACTGGTCAATATAGAAGGTAATCTCCGGTGTATTTCTTAAGTTAATGCTTCTTGCCAGTTCTCTGCGGATATAACCCGTGGCACTCTGCAGTCCAGCCAGTGTATCCGCCTGTGCCTGCTCATCTCCCAAAACGGAAATGTAAGCCTTACACTCCTTTAAATCCGGTGTCACCATAACCTGGGTTACCGAGGTCATCTCATGGATTCGTGGGTCCTTGATTTCCCTGCTGATAATCCTGGATAACTCCTTTTGAACCTCCCCATTGATACGCGTATTTTTTATACTTGTACGTTTCATATAAATCCTCTTTTTTCTATTATTTTATAAATTATCGTGGTACTTCCACCATCTCATAGGCTTCAATCTGGTCATCCTCCTTGAGGTCATTAAAGTTCTCAAGAACAATACCACACTCAAAGCCATTTTTAACTTCCTTTACATCGTCCTTAAAGCGTTTCAGAGATGCCAGAGGTCCCTCATAAATCTGCTCCCCATCACGAGTAATACGCACAGATGATGAACGTCTGATTACACCATCCAGCACAAAGGAACCTGCAATGGTACCAACACCAGACGCCTTAAATGTCTGACGGACTACTAAGTGGCCTGTTACCTGCTCCTCAAAGATTGGGTCAAGCATACCCTTCATGGCAGACTCAATGTCTTCAATGGCATTGTAAATAACCTTGTATAATCTTAAATCTACCTTTTCTCGTTCAGCAACATCCTTTGCCTGTACATCCGGGCGCACATTAAAGCCGATGATAATTGCATTGGATGCAGATGCCAGAATAACATCTGACTCATTGATTGCACCGACACCGGCATGAATCACCTTAATGACAACCTCTTCATTTGAAAGCTTCAGCAGACTCTGCTTCACCGCTTCCACAGAACCCTGTACATCTGCCTTTACTACCAGATTCAATTCCTTTACATTGCCAGCCTGAATCTGTGAAAATAAATCATCCAGTGACATCTTTGCCTTTGTCTCTGCCAGAAGCTTTTCCTTATCACAGGCGATATAGGTCTCTGCCATGGAACGGGCTTCCTTCTCATTCTTGGTAGCTACAAAGATTTCACCTGCTGCAGGGACACCATTTAATCCAAGAATTTCCACCGGCTGTGATGGTCCGGCTTCCTTCACATTCTGTCCTTTATCATTTAACATGGCACGAACCCTTCCGAAGGAGCTGCCAACGGCAATGGAGTCTCCGATTTTCAGCGTACCCTTCTGTACCAGTACCGTTGCAACCGGTCCCCGTCCTTTATCCAGTTCTGCCTCAATAACGATACCTCTCGCCTTACGGTTCGGATTCGCTTTTAATTCCAGCACTTCAGCAGTTAACAGAATCATTTCCAGAAGATTGTCAATACCTTCTTTCGTATGTGCAGAAACCGGACAAAATACTGTAGAACCGCCCCAGTCCTCTGCAATCAGCTCATATTCCACAAGCTCCTGCTTAACACGTTCCACATTGGCGCTCTCTTTATCAATCTTGTTCACTGCAACAATAATCTCAATTCCAGCTGCCTTTGCATGGTTAATCGCCTCAATCGTCTGTGGCATAACACCATCATCCGCTGCTACCACCAAAATTGCGATATCCGTAGACTGCGCTCCACGCATACGCATTGCAGTAAATGCCTCATGTCCAGGAGTATCTAAGAAAGTAATCTGCTGACCATTTACATCCACTGTATACGCACCAATGTGCTGGGTAATTCCGCCAGCCTCACCGGAGGTAACTGAGGTCTCGCGAATTGCATCCAAAAGGGAGGTCTTACCATGGTCAACATGGCCCATAACGCAGACTACCGGCGGGCGTTCACTCATTAATGCCTCATCCTCTTCTTCTTCCTTTAACATCTCTTCTATAACATCTACCTTAACCTCTTCCTCTGCAATACAGTTATACTCCAGCGCAATCTCTGCTGCCTTCTCAAAGTCAAGGTCTGTATTTACGGTAACCATTTCACCGGCTAAGAATAATTTCTTTATCAGCTGGGAAACCGGTGTTTTCACTTTATCCGCTAATTCCTGAACCGTTAATACCTCCGGTAACTCAATGGTGCGGATTACCGGTTCTTCCGGCTCCTTCGGTTTTTGCTTGGTAACCGGTTTCTTCACCGGCTTTGTTCCCTTTACGGTAAAATGCTCATCCTTCTTGCGGTTTTTCTTTCTGCTGTCGCCATCCTCGTACAGAGAGCTTTTATCTCTTTCCTTTTTGTCCTTATGGCGGTCCATTCTGTCACGATCCATAGATGCCCTGTCCATCGGTGCCGGAATTGAAATTTTCTCTTCTCTTCTTCCGCCGCGGCTGCTTCCAAAATCTCTGCGCTCTCCCTGGGAACGGTTATTTCTATCTCCCTGTGGGCGGTTATTCCGGTCTCCCTGGGAACGGTTTCCGTTAAAGTCTCTTCTATCTCCCTGTGGACGGTTATTCCGGTCTCCCTGGGAACGGTTTCCATTAAAGTCTCTTCTATCTC
>JAXVOW010000135.1:0-5117 GCA_037301995.1 bacterium
CAATGAAAAAAAATATATTTGATAAAATGTCAGATTCCTATGAGAAGTTTCACTTAAGGGATACAGAGATTCGGAAGGGAAACAGTACCATTACCATTCGTCCGAAGTTAAAGCTGATGTTAGGCTGGAGCCTGTTTATTCTGTGTTGCATCCTTGCATATGCTGTGATAGGGGTGCCATTTGGTCAGGGCAAGACCATCAGCGCAGAGGAGAAAAAGGCTGTGCTGGATGAGAAGGTGGATGTGGACGAGGAGCACGATACGATTGTACCTTATGAAAAGGATGCAGATGAAGAGTTAAATGCGTTTATTGAGTCATATTTTAATGCAATCACAACCTGTGATAATCTTGCATTACAGGATATGGTGACAGATTCCAGTGAATATAATGATGTGGAGAGCCTTAAGAAAAAGGCGGAGTATATTACCGGATATACGAATATTACGGTGTACACAAAGGCTGGTCTGGATGAGGGCAGCTATGTGGCATTTGTTGTGGCAAATCTTACAATTGCGGGAGTGAACTCTTCTCCATATGACATTATAACGCTGTATATTGTAAACGGAGCCAGAGGATATCTTGTCAATAACGGAACTCTTTCCGAGGATGCCCAGGCTTATATAGAGAAGATAAAAGGGGATAAGGATATTCAGAAAATATATCGTTCCGTGGAAAAGAAGAATAACGAGCTGAAAGAGAAGGATGCCTCCTTACAGGAATTCTATGATATTATCAGCAGGCGTAATGTGGAAACCAGTTCCGGAGCAGACCAGTTGACAACGGAAGCAGACGGGACGCAGGACAGCGGCGGGCAGTCATCACAGGAAGAGCAGAAGTCTTCTGAGGCAACAGATGAGACGCCGAATAGTGAGGAACAGACCCCAGAAGACGACAGTGGCCAGACAGAATAGAGGCTGTGTCATATCGGATATTGTCATAAACTATAAGAAGCCCGCAAAGCGGGCTTCTTATAGTTTATATATTATGCTTCGTCACCGGGTTCAATATCTTCGGGAGAACCGGAAGCGTATACGTCAATTCCCCGTGGCTTTACCGGAGTGGAAAATACAATCTGTGTTTCTGTTTTTCCGTATTTCTGCAGCTGTCCGATAAAGGAATCCAGCTCCATTGTACTTGGAAAGGCTACTTTGATTAACATGGAATAGGCACCGGTTACACAATTACACTCTAATACGTTTGGACAGGCCTCAATATATGGATAAAATACAGGTTTCTGTTTTGGGTCCAGAGACATATTAATGAAAGCGGTAACGTGGTAGTCCAGCATAACAGGGTCTACCGTTGCATGATATCCAGTTATGATTTCTGCCTTTTCCAGCCGGTCAATTCTTGCTGACACCGCAGGGGAGGAGAGAAATACCTTGCTTGCTAAATATTTTAACGGATATCGTGCGTTTTCTTGTAATAGATGTAGGATTTTTTTATCAATACTATCCATGAAATCACTTCCTTTGCTAAATTTGTTTTTTTGCGGCAGCTGTAATCAGAAAAGATCCACCGGATCATTTTCTCATATGCATGGCAACAAAAAAAATGAGGTGCTCTTAATAAAAGTAAGAACACCTCGTTGCATTCAAGATGTATTATATATGCATACCTTAATTTTTTCAAGTACAAAATGAAAATATTTTTTTATTGTTTGGTAAATAAGTAAATCAACAGGGAAAAACAGGCAGATTTTCAGAAAAATTTGAAAAAGAATAGTGGGCATGGTATGATTAGGAAAATATGTTTGGGAGGGATTCTTACTTATGGAGCCGATTAACAGAAAGTTATTAAAAGAAAACGGAAAGATTGCATTGAAACGGAATTTTTGGATGATTATGCTGGTTGCCTTTGTGGGAAGCTTTTTAGGTGTACAATGGACCGGGCTTTTAAATGGCGGCGGTGGAGTAAACTTTAATTTTAATGTCAATTATTCTAATAATAGATTTCAGAATGGTTTAACGGATGCTGCAAATGCCATGGAAGTATTTTTGGAAAGTATGGAGTCACTTATCAATCAGAAGACCAGCGGTGATTTCGATTACACATATAATTATGCTTTATCAGAAAGCGACAATATAAAAGAGTTTATTGATGAATTAAGCAGTCATTTTCATATTTCCCAGGAGAAGCTTGCCCAGTCAGTAGGCTTCGGCATCGGGATATTTTTAATCATATTTTTGCTGATATATGTGTTAGCTGTCTGTATCCAGTTTTTGATTGGTTCCTTTTTATATGCTCCTGTTGGAGTCGGTTATAGACGTTACTTTATGAAAAACCGCAAAGGCGAGGTGAAATTTACGGAACTGTTTTCTTCCTTTAGCGGGGGAAATTACATGCGGATTGTAGGCACTATGTTTGCAACAAATATCCGAATTTTCGGATGGAGTCTGCTGTTCTATTTTCCAGGGCTGGTTAAGAGATACCAGTATTATTTTGTACCGTATATTATGGCAGAGAATCCGGGAATCAGTAAGGAGCGTGCAATGGAAATCAGCAAAGAGATGACGGATGGGCACAAGTGGCAGATGTTTGTGCTGGATTTATCTTTTATTGGCTGGGTGCTGGTATTTATTTTAGAAGAGCTGGTGCTTGCATTGATTTCCTGTGGCATACTGGCTATTCCGGGCGTTTTGCTGATATATCCATTAGTGGGATACGAACAGGTTACATGGGCAGAGCTGTATGCAGAGAGAAGAGAATACATGCTGATGACAGGCAGTGTATCTCCAGAGGAATTAAATGGATTTTAGAAGAATAGGGAAAGCGTATGAGTGACACAATAAGACTTAATAAATATATAAGTGCATCCGGCTTTTGCTCCAGAAGGAAGGCAGACGAGTGGATAGCAGCCGGAAAGGTACTGGTAAACGGGGTTCCTGCCGACATGGGAATGCAGGTGGGAGAAAAGGATACGGTTACAATTAATGGAAAGATAATTCAACATAGTGAGCCTTTCAAATTAGTTGTTTTTTATAAGCCCAAGGGCTACGCCTGCACTTCACACAGAGGCGATGCATCGGGGATTTTTAGAAATTTTCCGTTGGATTCTGATTTAAAGTATGTGGGACGGCTGGATAAGGATTCGGAGGGGTTACTGCTCCTTACCAATGATGGTGATTTGTGTAATGAGATTTCCAGAGCCAGAAACCGGCATGAAAAGGAATATATGGTTTCCGTTAACCGGGCGCTTACAGAGGATTTCTTAGAGGGAATGGCGAAGGGGGTACGGATTTATGAACCGGGCAGGGAACAGTGGGTTGTGACAAGAGAGTGTCAGGTTCAAAAATGGGATGACAGGACATTTTCCATTGTATTGACCCAGGGATATAACCGCCAGATTCGGCGGATGTGTGAGCATTTTAATTACAGGGTAACAGGGCTTACCCGCATCCGTGTTGTCAATATTGAGCTTGGGGATATGAAACCGGGAGAAATCCGGCAGGCAACGGAAGAAGAGCTTTCGGAGTTGAAAAAAAGAATGAATTTATGATTGAAGATGAGGAATTGGATATGGAAAAAAGAGAACGGTTAAGGGAATTGGTCTCGGTATTAAATGAAGCTTCCAGGGCTTATTATCAGAAGGATACGGAGATTATGTCCAATTTGGAATATGATAAATTGTATGATGAGCTGGTGGCGCTGGAGAGGGAGACCGGGATTGTCCTGGCAAACAGCCCTACCATTCATGTGGGCTATGAGGTGCTTAGCGAGCTGGAAAAACAGCCGCACCAGTCCCCTATGCTTTCTCTGGATAAAACCAAGGAGGTTCCGGCACTGGCCAGCTGGCTTGGGGAGCATGAGGGGGTTCTGTCATGGAAATTAGATGGTCTCACTGTGGTTCTCACCTATGAAAATGGCGAGCTTGCCAATGCGGTGACAAGAGGAAATGGGGAAATCGGCGAGGTTATTACGAATAATGCGAAGACCTTTGTGAACATACCCCGAACCATACCCTATAAGGGACGGCTGATTCTCAGGGGAGAGGCAGTGATTAAATATTCAGACTTTAACCGGATGAATGACGAGATTACCAATATTGAGGATAAATATAAAAATCCGAGAAATCTGTGCTCCGGTTCCGTCAGGCAGCTGAACAACGAGATTACCGCAAAACGTAATGTACATTTTTATGCCTTTGCTCTGGTGGAGGATGTGCTGGATTCCGCACAGATTGTGGAATATGGATTTGATAATACCATGGCTGGGAGATTTGCATGGTTAAAAGCACAGGGCTTTGACGTGGTAGAGCACTTTATAGTGAGGCAGGATACGCTGGAAGCCTGTGTTATGGATTTTGCAGCCAGGATTCCCGACAATGATATTCCCTCTGACGGACTGGTGCTTTCCTACAATGATATTGCTTATGGAAAAAGCCTTGGAAGAACCGCAAAATTTCCAAGGGATTCCATTGCATTTAAATGGGCGGATGAGCTGGCGGAGACAATCCTTACAGAAGTGGAGTGGTCACCGTCAAGAACCGGGCTGATTAATCCGGTGGCAATTTTTGAGCCGGTGGAGCTGGAGGGAACCACGGTAACCAGGGCAAGCCTGCACAATGTCAGCATTTTGCGGGCACTGGGTCTGGGCATTGGGGATAAAATAACCGTATATAAAGCTAATATGATTATTCCCCAGGTGGCGGAAAACCTTACCAGAAGCAATGATTTAGAGCTTCCTGCTGTCTGTCCTGCCTGTGGAAAAGAGACTATCCTTAAAGATGTGAACGGTGTGCAGTCCTTGTACTGCATGAATCCGGAGTGCAGCGCGAAGCAGATAAAGGGCTTCTCCCATTTTGTGTCCAGAAATGCCTTAAACATTGATGGTCTCTCGGATGCAACTCTGGAGAAGTTTATAGCCCATGGCTTTTTAAAGAGCCTGCCGGATATTTTTCATTTAAAACAGCACAGGGAAGAGATTGTCACTATGGAGGGATTCGGGGAGAAATCTTATGAAAATCTTATGGATTCCATTGAGAGTGCCCGAAGTGTGTCCATGGCAAAGTTCATATACAGTCTTGGAATCGGAGGAATCGGGCTTGCCAATGCAAAGGTGATTGTGGCACATTTTAACCAGGATTTTGAATCCATTGTTTCAGCCAGTGTGGAGGA
>JAXVOW010000136.1:0-4028 GCA_037301995.1 bacterium
AATTTGCAGTATCATTTACCGCATCTCCTGTCACGGTAACAATCCTGTCAATCAGAGGTTTTCCCTCAATAATCGCATTATAAATCGCCACAATTGTATCGATGTTATGAACGATACAGCCCGCATCTGCAGGTAACATGGAGGAGTTAATCTCTCTTCCGGTATTGGCATAAATCAGCTGTCTCTCTGCACCCTGAGGATATTTTGTTTTCACCGCATTTACTGTAATATTGTCAAAATCCTTTGCCAGCTCTGTAAGCCTCTTAATGGCATCCGGTTTGTTATCCTCCACTGCAATAATTCCCTTTGCATTGTCAAATAAATTGATGACAATCTGAAGTCCCGTAATAATCTTCTCCGGAACCTCTATCATTCTTCTGTAGTCTGAAGTCAGATACGGCTCACATTCCGCACCGTTTACAATAATTGTATCAATGGCATCTTCATTTTTTGGCGAAAGCTTTACATGGGTAGGAAAACCCGCTCCGCCCATACCAACAATTCCGGCTTCTTTAATTGCCTCTTTCACATCCTCCCGGTACATCTGGTCAAGAGGTCTGATATTCTGCTTAAAATCAACCTCTTCAAACAAACCGTCGTTCTCTATAATAATGGAATTCACCTTTACTCCATTCACCGTCATTCTGGGTTCAATAGCCTTAACCGTACCGGAAATACCCGAATGAATATTGGCAGATACAAATCCACCTGCTTCCGCAATCTTTTGTCCTGCCAGTACCCTGTCGCCCTTCTTTACCAAAGGAACAGCCGGAGCACCAATATGCTGGGACAGCGGATAAATAGCATCACCCTTTGGCAGATAATCACAGATTGCCTTGTCCTTTGACAAATCCTTCCCGTCATAAGGATGGATTCCCCCTGAAAACGTTAATAAACCCATGTGTTTTACCTCGCTTTTGTCAAGTTTATTTTCCATAAAACCGATGTGTTTATTATACAACTATCAGGCTGTTTTTGCTAGGTGGTTTTACGTATTTTTTAATGTTCATCTTTTCAAGAGTTACAGTTCAGATCTGCCTGGCGCTGACCTACTCGCAGAGGAGTGCATAATTATTACTATCGGAAGCTCTTTAAAATTTCTATGCCTTTTGCTTTTTTGTATAGTGTCAGCCATGTATAACAGGATGATTTTTGCACAACCTTACGCTTCCTTGAAAGCTGGATGTTTTTAGACATTTGCCCTTATTGTGCGTCTTACGTGAAAACTCATGCCACAACAAGTGGTTTCTCTATTGGTTTGCAGACCCTGTGTGAACGCGGGCACTTGGAACCTGTTCTATAGGTTCCTAGTGTCCCTTGCGTTCTAAGCGGAGCGAAAGCGTGTCTGCAAACCAATGAGAACCACTGTGTGGCACTCAGACAACCACTTCGGACGCACATGGCAAATGTCTACAAAAACAGCAGCTTTCTAAGGAATCTCGTCGATTGCAAAAATCTTCACTGTTATACATGGCTGACTGATACACTATATCACATGCAAAAGGCATATGTACATTTACAGCTTCCGATAGTAATAATTATGTTTGGCAGCTTTGCTGCCGTCAGCGCCAGACAGGGCTGAACTGTAACTTTCAAAAAAAGAAGAACCAGCAGACAGCTAGTTCTTTGGAAATATTTTATTCATTTGACGGATGAGAAGCGCACTTATATAACCGGTTACCAGACCCGTTATACCGCCGGAAATACATAATACCGGAAAATAATACAGAATATGTGCATTTTCCATTACAAAAAATGCCACCAGAAGCTGACCAAAATTATGGGAAACCGCACCTGCCATACTGACTCCCAGTATGGAAAAAAAAGAAAATCTCTTTACAGCGCACATCACCATAATACAGCAGACTCCTCCTGCAAAGCTATATACAATTCCGGCGGCTCCTGAAAATAAAAAGCCTGCCAGCACTACCCTTACGGTCATAAAGAAAAATGCCTTTTTCCCTCCATTACGGTATAACACCAGCATAGTTACAATATTCGCAAGGCCAAGCTTTACCCCCGGCACTGCAACCATAACCGGCAAAAGGCTCTCCAGATAGGCTAAAACCAAAGATACCGCCAGCAATAACCCCAGTTCCGTAATCTGCTTTGTCTTCATATCTCATTCATTCCATTCCATATAAGCATTCCATTTAATTATCAATTATATTTTCCTTGCCGCTTTCCACCTCTACATACACTTCATTTGGAAGACAGATTATGCTCTCGCCATTTTTGGAGATTGCCTTATGGCGGACACAAATCTGGTCCGGACAGCTGGCTTCCTCCATAAAAACCTCGCCGTTTTGAATGACAAGGGTATTATATGCCCTACTGTCATGCCTTAACGCAAGCCTTCTGTCCTCTGACAGTGCATAGGTAGTTACCTCTCCGTTTACCGTAACATGTACATAATCTCCCTGTGACTGGCACATAGAAAGCAGAAAAGCTGCCCCTGCAAGCAGGACTGCCAGAAGAAGAATTACCACATCTCCCTTTTTAAGGATTCTTTTTTTTTCTTTATCCATTTTGTCAATCTCCAGCCTGATAATGCATATTACTTCTCAAGCTCATAATCATCTGCCTGTAACCGGAAATTCTTTTTTAAGCCCTTTGTAATATATACCTTTTTGTCATCCGTAACAAATACGGCTTCCACACCCTTTTCCTCTGCATAAGCCATCCCATCCTCTAAGCCCATGACAAAACATGCGGTAGACATGGCATCTGACAAAAAACCGCTGTCACTGATAATCGTCACAGATATCAGACCGTTGTCTGCAGGATACCCTGTGGCAGGGTCAAAAATATGATGATAGCGTTTTCCATCCGCCTCAAAATATTTTTCGTAATCACCGGAGGTGGATATCATTTTATTTCCCTCAATATCCACAATTCCAAACACTTCTCCCTCTTCTGCCCGGGGATTCTGGATACCGATATGCCAGTCTCTTCCATCTCCCTTATCACCGTAGACCAGTATGCTGCCTCCAACGGAAATGACAGCCCCCTGGATATCTGCTCCGGCAAGCCTTTCTGCGATTCCATCACAGGCAATTCCCTTTCCCACTGCTCCGAAATCAATTGCCATATTTTCTGCGTGAAAAATGACTCCGTTCTCCGCAACCTCCATGTCATCCATATTGGTGCTTTTTAACGTCTCCTGAATCAGCCGGTCATCGGGAATCTCTGTTTTCCCATCCTCAATTCCCCACAGGTCAGAAATAGGACGGATACATGGAGACAGAGCTCCATCCGTTTCCCTCCCTATCTGTATTTCATCCTTTAAATACGTTAAGATATCATCTGATAGCGCATAGACTCCATCCACCGCATAATTACGGTTACATTTTGCAACCTCGGAATCTTCAACCCGGACAGACAGCTGCTTCTCTAAGTCACTTAAATATGTGTTTATCATTTTATTTACTTCTTCATTTTCAGAAGTATTGTCAGAATATATTGTTTTTTTGATGGCAGTTCCCATGGCTTTTCCAGCAAAAACATCAGACTGTACCAATCCGTTTTTCATATTATTTGTCTTGATGCCAAAATATACCATACATCCAATAAACACAACCGCCACAATTGCCGTTATAATATGTCTGTATCTTGCAATAAATCGAACCATTGTTTCATCATCCTATCATAAATGAAATCTCTGCCTTACATGCCACCTTGCCGTTCACCGTGGCTTTCACTGCGCCAACGCCAAGAGGACCCTTTACTTTTATTATTTCACACTCTAAATCCAGGCGGTCCCCCGGAACCACCTTCTGTTTGAATTTTGCACTGTTTACCCCTGCAAAATAAGCTGTTTTCCCCTTATTTTCCTCCTGGCAGAGCACTGCAACCGCTCCAAGCTGTGCCAGCGCCTCCAACTGGAGTACTCCCGGCATTACCGGCTCCTGGGGAAAATGTCCTGCAAAATATGGCTCATTATAAGAAATATTTTTGTATCCTTTAATGGATTTACCCGGCACAAGCTCCGTCACCCGGTCAATCAGAAGAAACGGCTGTCTGTGGGG
>JAXVOW010000137.1:0-1100 GCA_037301995.1 bacterium
TGGAAGCAGATACAAAATATGATTATAAATGCCATTGGTCTGACTGCTCTTTAAGAAAAGTGCGATAAAAAATATAAACAGCATAATTGCCAGCACCGGCAGTCCGTTTTTCATCCTCGCCGACACAAACAGGGTAAGGGCAGTCATTCCCAAGGCAACCACATATAAAATGCCAACACAGACCAGCACTGTTTCCAGATAGGTAAACGGATACGGAATTTCCAAATCAAAATTCTGAACCGGAAGATTCCAGCCCTCTATGCCATAGCTTAACAGAATAATGAGAAAGCTGACTGCAATATTTATTGTATAAAACAAGGCTCCAAACAGGAGAGCCGCAAGGTTTTTGGCTGCAACAACCTTACTTTTCCCATATTTTGTAGTCAGTATAATATGGTCTGCATTGCTCTCATATTCCCCTGCATATGTGGTGGCTGTCATAATAAATAAACTCACAAGAGGGATGCAGAAAAAGCCCATGATATCCAGTATTCTTGCCCAGCCCTCCGCATAGCCATACGTAATCGGGGTTTCTATTTTTTCACTCTTTTTCAGCCAGTATTCCTGCTCCGCCTTAGTGTACTGCCAGTCGCTGCTGCCGGCAAGCAGAGTATTGCGCAGCTTTTTCTGCCTTGTCTCGTAAAAGCCGTCCTCCGCTTCCAAATCCAGCTCCCTTAAATTGGCTCCCCAGGTCTGGATGCCCGGCTCATCATAGTTATGCCCTATCAGCAGAAACAAATCACTCCTTGGCGTATAATACTCATAATACAGCGAGTCCACCAAATGCCAGTCATTCCCCTCTCCTTCGGAGTTTCCCGGAGCAGATGCTATTTCCTGGTATTCTCCTACCAGCTGTTCCACCCTTTCATCTGTCAGAGGACCTGCCAACGCATCCAGGGTCTCCTTTTTATAGGCAGCGTAATCCAGCCCTGAAGCCTTGTTTCCTTCCTCGTCATAAATCCATGTCTGTTGTATCGACATCAACATAAACACTGCCATAAGAACACAGGTACCCCAGAAAACAATCAGGTTCATTTTTTTCTTATATAACTTCATAAATTCAAATTTAATTAATGTACACATATAGCTTCCTCCTCACT
>JAXVOW010000138.1:0-13418 GCA_037301995.1 bacterium
TTAATGCAATAATTAAGTATTTTGAGATGGAAGAGCTTGATTTGCTGCTGGCAGCTCCTACAGGGCGTGCGGCAAAGCGGATGACAGAGGCAACCGGTTACAAGGCACAGACGATTCACCGTCTGCTGGAATTGAATGGCGGAGTAGATGAGGAAAAGGGAAATGCGGGAATCCGGTTTGAACGAAATGCATCCAACCCGTTAGAGGCAGATGTCATTATTATTGATGAGATGTCCATGGTGGATTTGTCATTAATGCATGCCCTTATGCTGGCAGTTATGCCGGGAACTCATCTGATTTTAGTTGGGGATGAAAACCAGCTGCCATCGGTGGGTGCCGGAAATGTACTAAAGGATATTATCCGGTCAGGCTGTGTTCCTGTAGTGGCGCTGCACCGTATCTTCCGGCAAGAGGAGGGAAGTACCATTGTGGAAAATGCCCACAAAATCAATAAGGGCGAGCCAATCCGCATGGACAATAAGAGTAAGGATTTTTTCTATTTGCCGCGAACCAGCACTGCGGCTGTGGCAGATGAGGTGGGGGCGCTGCTTACGAGGAAGCTTCCTCAATATGTAGGCTGTCAGGGAAAGGAAATCCAGGTGTTGACTCCTATGCGCAACGGTGATTTGGGAGTGGGAAATCTGAATATATTGCTTCAAAAGGTATTAAACCCGGCGAGTGCGCAAAAAAAGGAAAAGGAATTGAATAACGGTACCATATTCCGGGAAGGTGACAAGGTGATGCAGATTCGCAATAACTATAAGCTGGAATGGACCATTTACAGCGAGAAGGGGCGTTTCAAGGTGGAAGAAGGTGTCGGGGTGTTTAATGGGGATATGGGCTGCATTAAAGAGATAGATACCTATAATGAGGAAATCGTTGTTCTGTTTGATGATGACAAGGAGGTGCGTTATCCTTACAATCTGCTTGATGAATTAGAGCTTTCTTATGCCATCACGATACATAAATCCCAGGGCAGTGAATATCCGGCGGTGGTTCTTCCACTCTTTAGCGGGCCGAGGATATTGATGAACCGGAATCTGCTCTATACGGCAGTAACCCGCGCAAAGCGGTGTGTAGTGATTGTGGGAAATGGCCGTCTGGTGGAGAATATGATACAGAATAATGATGAGCAGAAAAGGTATTCTTCGTTGGATATACGGCTGCGGGAGCTGGCAGTGGATGGGTTTTAAATACGGGCTCCGGCTCGAAGGGGGTGAAGGGAATACATTTTACAGATGGTAAAGATATTCTTCTGGATTTGTTATATCCAAAGCGGTGTCCGCTATGCAATCAGATACGTCCCTACCAGCAGGCTGCGGCGTGTCCGGAATGTATGGAAAAATTAAGAAAAATCGAGGCTCCAAGGTGCCTCAAATGCGGAAAAACCATTGACAGTGAGGATGAGGAATACTGTATGGACTGCCAGGCCATTCCCAAAAGCTATCAACGGGGGTATCCGGTTTTTGAATATACAGAAGCCATAAAAAATGCTTTATATGATTTTAAATATAAAAATCAAAGGGACTATGCAGTATTTTTCGCAGATTGTATGTACCGGTATTATGGAGTACAGCTGAAAAAATTAATGGTAGACGGGCTTGTGCCGGTTCCGGTACATGCCCGCAAAAAAAGGGCGCGCGGATATAACCAGGCGGAGCTTCTGGCAGGGGAACTGGCAGAAAGATTACAGGTTCCGGTGTACCCGCATTATCTGATACGCCGGGAAAATACCAGCCCGCAGAAGGACTTAAATCAGGCTGCCAGAATGAAAAATCTAAAAAACGCTTTTAAAATAGGGCGAAATAAGATAAAATTAAGAAGAATTCTTCTGGTGGATGACATATACACATCAGGAGCCACAATAGAGGCCTGTACAAGAACGTTGCTGCTGTCGGGAGCAGAGGAGGTTTACTATACCAGCGTTGCTATCGGCCAGGGCTATTAACATTTTGAGAGGAAACAGACAGGAGGGAATGTTATGGAAGTAAGAACATGTAAGCATTGTAAAAGATTATTTAATTATCTAAGCGGTCCAACACTGTGCCCAAGCTGTAAAGATAAGTTAGAAGATAAGTTTATACTGGTCAGGGATTATATCCGTGAGCATCCCCATGACGGTATAAATGAAGTAGCAAAAGCCAATGAAGTGTCAACAAACCAAATCCGCCGGTGGATTCGCGAGGAGCGTCTGGCATTTTCGGATGACGCAGATATTGGAATTGACTGTGAGAAATGTGGAAAGATGATTAAGTCGGGACGGTACTGTCAGGCATGTAAGGATGAAATGATGGGACAGATGAAGGATTTGTATAAGTCGGATAAATCCATTGTTTCAAAGAAACACAGGGAAGCGGCAAGAATGCGGTTTCTGGATAAGGAGCAATAACTTTTTTAAACTTATTTTATTTTGGTATAATGTTTTCTGAAAAGCCGCCGATATAATTATTGAATCTAGTGAATGGATTTAATAATCCGGTTACCGATGGGTCATTGGGACTGGACAGAAGGAGGAAGGTGTAACAATGCGAATTGGTTCATACAATCAGATTGCCCAGGTATATGGAAATCAATCTGTCAAGAAGAGTTATAACTCTAATACAATTGGCGCTACATCGACTATGGATCAGCTTTCCTTTTCTACCGTGGGAAAGGATATGCAGATAGCAAAGGCAGCTTTGGGTTCTGTCCCTGATGTTAGAGAAGACAGGGTTAAGGCATTAAAAGAAAGCATTGCAAATGGTACCTACCAGGTGAGTGCAGAGAGTTTTGCCGACAAGATTTTAGCTGCATATGATGAGAAATCCATTTAGTATCCGGAAGCATTTGCTTTCGGATGCTGTTTGGGCATTTGCTTGAAACAAAAAGGAGAATCAGATGGCAAGCTTAATTGAGACTTTAATTACGACTCTGGAGGAGGAGAGTAATCTGTATGATGCTCTGACGAAGGAGTCCATGGCGAAGACACCGGCTATTGTGTCAAATAATCTCAAACAGCTCTCGGAAGTGAATGGAAGGGAGCAAAAGATTGTTGATGAGATAACGGCGGTGTCCCATAGAAGGAATCAGGCGTTAACAGAGATTGGTACTGTATTAGGCAAGGATGCGAAAACGATTACTGTTTCTGAGGTCATTAAATTGATGGAGAAGCAGCCGGAGTTTCAGCATCCTTTAATTGACCTTAAAGACAGGATGCTAAAGCAGGTGGAGACCCTGAAGCAGATTAATCTTCATAATCAGGAGCTCTTGAAGGAGTCTTTGGAGATGACGGAGTATTCCATTAATCTGCTCCAGTCCATAAACCAGGCACCGGAGACAGCCAATTACAGTGGAGCCGGATACAGCGGTTCCACACTGGGAAGCAGCAAGTCTTCCTTTGACACAAAGCAGTAGAATCAGTATTACATTTTTGAAAGGAGGAGAAATAAATGGCGGGTACAATGGGTAACTTCTGGGTTGGCGTCAGTGGTCTGCAGTCCAGTCAGTATGCGTTGAACACAACAGCACATAACATTACCAATGCCGGTACAGAAGGTTATTCCAGACAGCAGGTTCTCCTTACAGATGTTGCATATACAAATCTTGGCAATACGGCAATTGGTAAGAACCAGTCGGGTCTTGGTACAAGAATTTCAGATGTGCGGTTAGTCAGGGACCGGTTTATGGATAAGCTTTACCGGAAGGAATTTGGAAGGGAGCAATACTATCAGACCAAGTATGACGTGGTGGCAGAGGTGCAGAATTATTTTGGGGAACTGGAGAGCAGTACATTCCGTGCGACCATGGTAAACATGTGGGAGGCTGCCCAGGAGCTGCAGAAGGAATCCAACAGTATTGTTACCAGAAGCTCGTATATTGCCAGTGCAGTTACTTTTATAGAGCAGGCAAACCGGATTTATAACCAGCTTACAACCTATCAGAAAAATCTCGATAAAGAGATTACAGACCAGGTGGACCGTATTAATGAGCTGGCAGATATAATCTACGAACTCAACAACCAGATTGTTATGGTAGAGGCTGGAAAGGTAGAGGCTGCAAATGATTACCGTGACCAGCGGGATGCCGCATTAGATGAGCTGTCCGGTCTTATTTCCATTACATATAAGGAAAATGACAATGGGCAGGTAGACGTATATGCGGAACAGCGCACTCTGGTCAGTATGGACCGTGTCTATAGAATGGGAACAAAAGAGGTCAGCGATTCCTGTGATTATCTGATTCCTGTCTGGGAAGACGACCAGGAAAATGTGTTTAACATGCACTATGACCCGGATAAGGATCCAAGAATCAATCCAAATGCATATAAGGTGCGGGTTCCGGATGCGGAGGAGCAGACGGACACAGGCTCTCTGAAGGGGCTTATCATGTCCCGGGGCGACTGGGTTACGAATTATACGGATATACCTGTGGCACCAGAAGCACCGGAGAGACCGGTGAGGTCGGATTATGCCACGGATTTGGAATATAACAATGCATTGACACAATATAATGCCGATTACCAGCAGTATCAGACTGATTATCAGGATTTTGTGAAAGAAAAGGAATTCTACAATACTTATGTAGAACCTTATACGGTAAGTAATATCATAGCACAGTTTGACCAGCTGGTTCACGGTATTGTGACGAAAATAAATGATGTGCTCTGCCCGAATAAAGAGATTACGATTGTGGAGCCGGGCGGCGGAACAAGGACGATAACTGTGCTGGATGAGGAAAATGCCGGCTATGGAATGGGAGAAGAGAACCAGCTTCAGGGAACAGAGCTGTTTAACCGGCGGACAGTTGACCGCTATACGGAGCAGACAGTTACGTTAGAGGACGGAACTACAGCAACGGTTAAAGTCTATAACGAAGAGAATAAGGATGATTATCTGTCCTTATATACTTTGGGTAATCTGGAAGTAAATGATGAACTGCTTAAGAATCCGAGCTTACTTCCTCTTACCAATAAGCAGAATGAAGAGCTGCAGGAGATAGCAGATGAGCTTATTAAGGTATGGGAGGAGGATTTTGCGACCCTTGGACCAAACAGTCTGGGAACCAATGATTTCTTTGGCTATTATAAGGAATTTATTGGAGATTTTGCCAATAAGGGGAGTACTTATAATGGCATTGCGGAATCGCAGGCACTGGCTGTACAGGAGGCAGATAACCAGCGGCAGGCAGTGGTTGGAGTATCTACAGACGAAGAGTTAAGCAATCTTATTAAATTCCAGCAGGGCTATAATGCATCTTCGAGATATTTTACTGTGGTATCGGAGATGGTGGAACATTTAATTAACAAATTAGGGTAAAGAATACAGGGAGGAAGTGAGTACATGCCATCCACATTTTTAGGATTAAACACAGGTTTGTCAGGACTTAATTATTATCAGGCAACCCTTAATACAACAGCGCATAATATATCAAATGCAGATACCAAAGGCTATTCCAGACAGACGGTTCTTTCCCAGGCAGCCCAGGCGCTGAGGGTGAACAGCTCCTATGGTATGATGGGTACCGGTGTACAGACTACGGGAATTAACCAGCTGCGCAATGTATATTATGATGTGAAATACCGTGCTGCCACTTCCCAGTTAAATCAGTATAGTGGAACACAGGAACAGCTGTTACAGCTGGAGTCATATTTAAATGAGATGAAATCGGAGACGGGCTACACCAAGCTTTTTGACAACTTAAATGCTGCCATGCAGAGCTTGTCAACAGACCCATCCAATGCCACCTATCGTACCCAGTTTATCCAGACAGCGTGTAATTTTACGGATTTTATTAATGAGGTTGCAACCAATTATCAGAAGACCCAGACGGATATCAATAGTGAAATTGCAATGCATGTAGATACAATTAATTCGATTTCTGCCCAGATATATACATTGAACCAGCAGATTATGAATATTGAGACAAGATACGGCAATGCAAATGATTTAAGAGACCAGAGAGAATTGCTGGTGGACCAGCTTTCTGAGCTGGTGAATGTTGAGGTGATTGAAACACCGATTACCTATGGAACCGGAAAGGATGCGCAAGAGTCCGGAGCCAGCCGGTACGAGGTGCGCATCGGAGGCGCATTACTGGTGGATGAACTGGAATGCCGCCAGTTAAAGGTGTCTGCAAGGGCAGAAAAGGTAAACCAGAATGATGCAGACGGTTTGTATGATGTGTACTGGGTTGGAGTGAATAATACACTGGGTGAACAGTTTAACTTTAACAGCAATAATGTAACCGGTCTGATGAAAGGATTATTGGAAGTCCGGGATGGCAACAATGCCAATCCGTTCTCCGGCACCATTGTAGGAATGAGTACCAATACAACGGCAGGCTCTACGGCAACGATTGAGCTGGCTGCGGGTATTGATATTGATAAGCTGAATCTGCCAATGCAGGGAACCATTACATTGAATTGCAAGGATTATTACTATGAGGGATTTGAGGCGGTATATGATGCGGATGGTAAGCTCAATGGATTTACCTTCAAGAATATAACGATTCAGGATGAATCCGGAAGACGGGTTCCGGCAGATTTTAATATAGGCACAGATATGGGTAAGGAAGGAACTCTTGGTGAGAGTATTGACTGCAAGGGTATTCCTTATTATATGACACAGTTAAATGAATTTGTACGGACGCTTTCAAAATATATGAATGATATTTTTACCACCGGAGCAGATGCCAACGGAGATGCGGGACTGGATTTCTTTACAGCGCCTAGTGTTGCCACAGGTAAAGACCATATTCTGACTGGCAATGCCAATACCACGGGAATATCCTCCTCAGAGTCCAATTATTATCAGATTACTGCATTGAACTGGTCTGTAAACCAGGATATTGTAAAGGACCAGTCGAAGCTGGTGGTATCCTATAAAGAGGATATTGAGCAGCAGGATAAGGATGCCAAGGGTGTTCTGGAAAAAATTATATATGGATTTAATGATCAGGCGATGTTTTCCCAGGGTACGGTCACACAGTTTTTGCAGTCTGTCACTACCTCCCTTGCAGTGGATGTATCAAAGTATAATGCCTTTGCAACCAATATGGATGAAGTGGCAACAGTGATTGACAATCAGAGACTTTCGATTTCCTCTGTGGATACCAATGAGGAAGCGGCAAGTCTGGTAGTCTTCCAGAATGGGTATAATTTGTCAAGCAAGATTATATCTGTAATGAATGAAGTTTACAACAAGCTTATTAACGAAACTGGAGTTTAGGACGATATATAATGTGTAGATTTTTAATTGGACGTGAAAAAAAGGATGCAGACAGTACACCGTACAGGGAGGCCACGGTGAAAAAGTGAGGTTAAGGGAGTAACCGGATAGGAGAGAGACGATGAGAATAACGAATCATATGGTGACCAGCAGTTCATTGCGGAATATGCAGAAATCTATGCAGCGGGTAAGCACACTAAATGAACAGGTTACAACCGGCAAGAAGATATCAGCGCCTTCTGAGGACCCGGTTGTTGCAATCCGGGCGCTTAAACTGCGTACTACCTGTGACCAGCTTGATCAATATAAGAATAAAAATGTGAAGGACGCCCTGAACTGGCTTGATACAACACAAACTTCCATTCAGAATATATATGACCGTTTAGATGACGTGTATGTATACTGTGAGCAGGGAGCAACTGATACATACCAGACTAAGGACAGAAACACCATTATCAGTGAGTTATACGCACTGAAGGAGGCGATTTACTCCGAGGGTGGAACTACATATGCTGGAAGATATCTCTTTTCGGGATATAAGACAGAAACAAACCTGATTTTTCAGGATGAAGCAGCGAAAAAGGGACTTTCTTACAATATTACCGAGGATATTAATCCTGCCAAGATAGAAGTTAAAAATGTGGTGTTAAATGAAATCGACCCAAGCCAGCTGGATGGTATTTTGGGTGGAAACACCTATTCTGCCCCAGAATCCGCCAGTGTGTATAAGCTGAGACTTGCATATAATAATCTGGACAAAACCGGAGACGATATTAAGATTACCGTGACAAACGCAGATGGCAGTGAGACAACAATAACACCTACCATTAAGCAGACAGCAGATTCTGCAACCTACTATGATGTAGCAGATGATGGAGTGAATTATATTCCTGAAACAGGAGAAATTATTTTTGGAAAGGATATCTATAATACAGTTAAAGAGGCAGATAATATTTCCGTGAATTATAATAAATCCAATTTTGAGGTGGGTGACTTACGCCCGGAGCTGTATTTTAACTGTGTACAGCACAAGGAGCTGGCAGATGGTACAATCAAGGACACTGATTTTACGGTGAGTGAGGAAGGTCAGCCGATTAAATATGAGGTTAATTTCAAACAGTATGTGACGGTTAATGCAGAGGGAAAGGATTTAATTACTCATGACATGGGTAACCGGATTGAGGATTTGGCAACAGCCGTACAGGATGTTCTGGATATAGAAGACACCATAGCCAAGCTGAAGGATTTGTTAGAGGACCCGCAGTATAAGGACAATGAGGATGCGGTTGCACAGATTAACAAAATGCTGGAAGGCGCGGATGTGGAGCTTGCTCTTAAGAGGGAGAACATGCAGAAGCTATTCGGCAATAATATGACAAACTTCCAGAATTTTATGGAGGATGTCAGTGCGGTTCAGGCAAAGGTTGGTACAACGTATTCCAAGGTAGAGCTGATACAGACTCGTGTTACAGAACAGCTGGCTGACTTCAAAGACTTAAAATCAGCAAATGAGGATATTGAGACAGAGGAAGTAGCCATTGAGCTTTACCAGTCCGAACTGGTATATGAGTCAGCCCTGGCAACTACGGCAAGTGTGATTAAGAAGACGCTGTTAGATTATCTATGATGAAATTTACCTGAAAGGAGAAGGAATATATGTTAGCAAAGACAAAGTTTTTTGGCGAAGTAGAATTGGATGATGATAAGATTCTGGAATTTCCAAATGGTATTATCGGATTTGAGAATCATAAAAAATTTGCCATAATGTATGATGAGGACAATAAGGATAAGACAAGAATCAGCTGGCTGCAGTCCTTAGATGAACCGTTGCTGGCACTGCCGGTAATTGACCCACTGGCAATAACGGAGGAATATGTTCCGGTAATTGAGGATGAACTGCTGGCGCCTCTGGATAATCCTTCGGATGAGGATTTGCTATTTTTACTTGCCATGACGGTGCCTTCCGATATGAAAAAGGTGACAGCGAATATGAAAGCACCTTTTATTATTAATGCGGCAGCCAAAAAGGGTGTGCAGTTAATTGTGGAAAATGAGGATTATCCGGTGAGATTCAACGTTTATGAATCCGTACAGAAAATGAAAGAAAAGGCGGGTGAATAATATGTTGGCTTTATCCAGAAAAGAAAATGAATCCATTATGATTGGAAATGATATCAAGATTACGATTCTTGAGGTTAAGGGGGAACAGGTTAAAATTGGTATTACTGCTCCTAAGGCAGTGCCAATTTATCGTGAAGAGGTATATACCCAGATTAAGGAAGCGAACAAGGAGGCAGCCTCTGATACGGTGCAGGAGAGTCTGAAGAAGTTATTTGAGTAAATAGTAACAGTATTGTTTGAAACAGCAGGGAGGCGAGGTTTGTCCCCTGCTGTAATAGTATTTTGTTTTGTAATGGCATACCATATGTTGATGAAAGTGGTATTTTAGTGTTTTACAAAAGAAAATATCCAAATTTATTTGAAAAATATAGCAAAAAGTTATAATATATAAATGGATAATAGCCGATAAAGCTATTGAAGAATACATTTATTACGTTAATAGCAAATGTTTTGAATTTCACATGGAGGTGGATAAGAATGGCAATTGAAGCAGTTAAGTCAAATGTAGTGAGCCAGGTGAGCAGAGTCAGTGAGCCAATCGCTGTGGATAACGGTGAGAGCACACAGGTAAAGCCGCAGCAGGTTGCGCCTGTTTTGGGAAGACAGTCTGGCTATGAGCCAAAGGATGGGCAGGAAAACAGTGCAAATGATGATGGTAAGAATCTTTCTGAGGTATCTCCAGAGAAGGTTAAGAATGCAATCTCTGAGATTAATAAAAAGATTAGACCAACACATACGCAGTGTGAGTTTAAGTATCATGAGAAGACAAAGAGAATTACAATTACTGTCAGGGATTCCGAGACAGATGAGGTGATTAAAGAGATTCCACCGGAGAAGACTCTTGATATGATTGCGAAGTCATTGGAGCTTGCTGGTATTTTAGTAGATGAGAAGAGATAAGGAGGATTTTTATGGCAGGAGTAAGAATGACTGGTCTGGTTTCCGGATTAGATACGGAAAGCCTTGTAAGTCAGCTGTCAGAGGCTTATCAGACGAAGGTTAATAATGTTAAAAAAGAGCAGACAAAGCTGGAGTGGAAGAAGGAAGCATGGGCTTCTTTAAATACAAAAATTATGGATTTCTATAAGGGTGCATTGTCAACCTTTAGAAGTGTATCGACCTATAGAACAAAAACAGCAACAGGAGATTTGTCCGGTGTTAAGATTACTGCGGGAAGCGGTGCGGTAAACGGTACACATAAGGTGAAGGTAATAAGCACGGCTACTGCACAGATGTGGACCGGTAAGAAGCTTAACAATAGTACATACACTGCAACCTCTTACAAGGCAGCCACGGATGGTACAATGAAGCTGTCTGATTTAAAGGACAGTGTTGGCAATTCAATTGGAAGCCAGCTTAAGAATGCAGAGTTCAAAGTGACTGCAAACGGACAGGAGTATACTGTTAAGGCTGGAATTGATGAGAACGGAAATGCACTGGGTGATGATGCTACAGTAGATGATATTGTTGCAAATATTAACAGACAGTTAGATGGTTCCGGTGTTACAGTGGAATTTGCTGCAGGTAACTTCCGTATGAGTAATGACTCGGCAGTTCAAAGTGAGATTCAAAATGATACCGGCGAGACGGTAACTGTTTTTACTGGTGGATATGATGTGCGGGTAACTGCTGCGGATGATAGCAGTGCCAAGATTTTTGGAATCACTACCGATGGAGAGGGTACCCTGATTGAGCCTCATTCAAGTGATCCGGACAAGGAGCCTGTCACAACCATTGGCGGAACTACAAAGTTCTACCAGGAGGTTGAGAGTGCAGATACAAAGGTTACAGGTAGTACCAAGCTGGTTGACTTAGGTATTGCAGAGGGTGCAGAGATTAAGGTGAATGGCAACACCATTACTGTGGACAGAAAGACAACATTAAGTAGTTTAGCTGAGCAAATGGCAAAGCTTGGAATTGAGGCGAATTATGATGCGAATCAGGGAAGATTCTATTTAAATTCCAAAGGAACCGGTAAAGACAATGCGTTTACAATTGATGCAGATGCTGATACATTGGCAAAGCTTGGACTTGATTTACAAGTGGGTGATGAGGGTCGTATTGATGCAGAAAATGCAGTCATTGAGTATAATGGTGTAAGATATGAGCAGGCAAGTTCAACCTTTAGTATTAATGGTCTTACCATTGAAGCAACGGAAGTGGGAGAGACACAGACCTTTAATGTGGGTACGGACTCCCAGGGTATCTATGATAAGGTAAAAGAGTTTGTCAATGCGTATAATACATTGATTGATGAGATGAACACCCTGTACAATGCTGACAGAGTGAAGGATTATGAACCGCTGACAGATGATGAAAAGGCAGCCATGAGCGATGACGAAATCGAGAAATGGGAAAGTGTTATTAAAGCTTCCCTGCTGAGAAGAGATGACACTATAAGCTCCCTGTTATCGAGTATGCGTTCTACCTTGAGCAAGCAGGTTTCTGTAACCCTGTCAGATGGAACAACAAAGAACTATTCGTTAGCTTCTTTTGGAATTAATACCAGTACCTATACCGAAAGAGGTAAGCTTCATATTTATGGCGATTCAGATGATTCCGATTTTGCAGATTATGATGACAGCTTGATGAAGGCAATCAACGAAGACCCATCGGTTGTAGAAAAGACATTATCAACCCTTGGTTCTGAGATATATAACAATCTGATGAAGGCAATGAGCAGCAATAAAGAGTTAAGCAGTGCATTGACCTTTTATAATGATAAACAGATTGACAGTGAGATTGAAGACTATAAAGATAGAGTCAGTACATTACAGGAAAAGGCATTGGCGGAAGAAGATAAATACTATGAACAGTTTGCAGCCATGGAGACTGCATTGGCAAAGCTTCAGTCTCAACAGACATATATCGCACAGCTGTTTGGTGGTTGATAGTATAGGAAAATGACTGATGAAGGAAGGATTTGAAATCCTTCCTTCATAATATTAATCCGTGTATTCTGGAATGAACTTGCGATACAGAATGATTAGGACGTATGAGGTGAAGACATGGCATATAATCCAATGGTAGCATATGGTACCAATAAGGTAACTACTGCAACTCCGGCAGAGCTTACATTAATGCTTTATGAGGGAGCCATTAAGTTTTGTAATATTGCCCAAATGGCAATGGAGAAAAAAGATGTTGAGAAAGCGAATCTGAATATTCAGAAGGCGAGAAATATTATCGTAGAATTGCAAAGTACACTTAATTTTGATTATCCGGTGGCAAAGGATTTTGATATTATTTATTCTTTTATATTTGACCGTATGACGGCGGCAAATGTTTCGAAGGATCCAGCGGATGTGGAAGAGGTATTGGTGCAATTGCGGGAGCTGCGGGATATTTGGAAACAGGTGATGAGAACAGCAAAGGACCCACGTATCTAGGAAATGAGGTAGAGGAATGGATGAAAATTACGTTCAGGTTTTGATTGATACGATAACCAAAAAAGAAGAAACACTGCGTAAAATTCTCGAGATTACCAGGCAGCAGGAGATGATTAGTAAGCAGCAGATTTATTCATCAGACGAGATGGAGAAGACGCTCAACGAAAAAGAGATTCAGATTGAAAGAATTAATTATTTGGATGAGGGATTTCAATCTGTGTATGACCGTGTCCGTTCTGAAATACGAAATAACATAGAAAAATACGAACAGGATGTTTTAACTTTGCAGGAGCGTATCCGTGTGTGCACGGAGATAGCAAATGAAATTCAGGTGTTAGAGGAAAGAAACCGCAACCGGTTCAGTACTTTGTTTTCTAAGACCCGGTCAGAGTATTCTACTTCTAAGACCCGGGCAAATGTGGCACAGAATTATTTCAAGACCATGAATAATTCTAAAGTCATGGATGCATATTTTGTAGACAGAAAGCAGTAGAATTCTATATATTGTGGGAAAAAAATTATATAAATTTTTTTTGAAAAAAATAAAGAAAAGTGTTAATATTAAGGAAAAGAATCCGATATATATAATGTAAGTTACACAACAATTACATATGGAAATGCATGGTAATAACTTCCGGGTGAGGAAGATATTATAAAAACTATTTACGGCGGTAAACCGCTAGTACATGTCGCAAGGATGCGG
>JAXVOW010000139.1:0-2134 GCA_037301995.1 bacterium
TGGAGTAGTAATTATTTAAAATTGTGTTGTTCTCTTCTTCGCTTTCTTCATCTGATTGAAAGGAAAAATCTGACAGGGGATAGAAATAAGTATAATTATTGTAACAGTAATTATAGAGAGCCCTGGAATCTGTATAGCTATATTTTGCACCATCGCAGTCTAAAATAACACAAATCAGTTCAAGACCATCTTTTTTGGAGAAGGTGACAAGTGTATTGTTGGCATTAGAAGTATAACCTGTTTTACCACCCTCACAGTATTCATAGTAATAGGGCTCAGCCGGATTAATCATTTTATTGCCATTCCATAGAGGTCTTGTCTCGTCGGTTAAGTTGGTTGCAGGAACCGTATAGGATAAGGTGCCTGCAATTTCACGAAAGGTATCATTTTGTAAAGCATATTTTGTAATAAGTGCCATGTCATAGGCAGTGGTGTAATGATGCTCATTATGGAGACCATTTGGGGTAACAAAATTAGTATCTTCACATCCAATATCAGAAGCTTTTTCGTTCATCAGCCTGGCAAAGGATTCTTTATCTCCGGAGACATATTCTGCCAGGGCATAAGCACATTCATTCGCTGATTTGACCATAGTTGCATAAATCAGGTCTTTGACCGTGACCTTTTCTCCTACATCCAGTCCAATCAGGGTGCTGTCACGCTCTACATCCCAAATGGAATTTTCGGACATGGTAACAATATCGTTAAAGTCAACATTATGCTCTAAAGCAATAATAGTGGTAATAATTTTCGTTATACTTGCAGGATATTTTTTTTCATGTGCATTTTTTTCATATAATATCTGACCTGTTGAAGCATCCATTACAATGGCGGCATTTGCCACGAGGTCAGGTTCTCTGGAGGGTTCATCCGGGTATTCGGTTGTTTCAGGATGTTCTGTTGTTGCTTCTGTATTTTCCGTTGCGTAAGCAGGCAGGGAAAATGTAAATAAAAATAAAAGAGCGAACAGAACGGCAAGGGTTTTTTTCATCTGCAAGGTACTCCTTTGATAAATAAACATAATTATAACTATTTTATTATATCTGGGAATAAGTGTCAACCTTTCCACAGCCTGGATAATGATAGAAAAAATAAAGTTTTTTTGATATAAGTTTTGTTTTTTTATGAAGATATGCTAAAATATTATCAGTGTTAAAAAAGACTATTTTAATGGATAGCTTTTGTATAAATATCTGGTAATAGAGGGAGGATGAAATATGAACGATGTTGAAAAATTAGTTATGGACAGACGCCCTATATTTTGTAAAAAATGCGGAGGAAAGCTATTTTATCAGAACAGTGGTGAATATGTTTGTGAGGATTGTGGTGCAGCGGAGTTAGATGATTTTGGAAAAATAAAGAGATACCTGGACGAAAACGGTCCGACTCCTGCCAGTATTATTTCGGAAGATACAGGTGTTGCACTGGAAATCGTGAATTTATTTTTAAGAAACGGAAGACTGGAAATACCGGAGGGAAGTAAATTTTACATAAAGTGTGAAAGATGTGGCTGCTCTCTGCGTTTTGGAAGGTATTGTTACGGATGTACCAAAGAACTGGCGGGACAATTAAAGGGCGCCATGTTTGAGCAGATGGGGGAAAAGCCAAAGACAAGTCCTGATAGGGAAAATGGTAAAATGCATTATCTGGATAATCTGGAAAAGAAAAAGAGGAAATAAATTAACTTAACATTTCCTCCCTAATATTCTTTAAAGTCGTCACGAAACGCAGAATTATATTTAAATTGATTTTCAACAGAAGGTAGTATATACTCAAAAAAGCAAGACGGTCAGATAGACGAATTATGTATTATTACAGGAAGAGAGGACGATATAATGCGGTTGCGGAATGTGCCAGGCTCCAGAGATACGATTGCTGAGAGCCGTTTTACGATAAAAAATGAGACGGAATATAAGGGGAAATGGAGTACGGTATTTGGAAACGAGAATCCTGTCCATATTGAAATTGGTATGGGAAAGGGACAGTTCATTATGACCCTGGCAGAGGAGAATCCGGACATTAATTATATAGGTATTGAAAAATATTCTTCTGTATTAGTCAGAGCTATAGAAAAGCAGGAGGAAAAGGATTTGCCGAATCTCTTTTTCATCCGGATGGATGCGGAGAATATTGC
>JAXVOW010000140.1:0-1260 GCA_037301995.1 bacterium
AAATCGGTCAGGAGAGTCTGAAGCAGAAGAGCTACCGTGATATTTCACTGGATGATGTAACTGCAAAGGCAGGGATTGCAAAGGGAACCTTTTACAATTTCTTCCCCTCCAAAGAACTGTATTTTTATGAAATCATGCAGAAGATTAAGGAGGATAACCGGAAGGAATTACGGGAGCTTGCAGCAGGAGGTCCGCCAAAGAGGGAGCAGGTGGAAAGCTGTCTTTACAGGAGGTATACCAGTAAGTGTACGGTATATGACTATTTTACGGTAGAGGAAATGAACCGGATTATGCGGACCATTCCAGATGAGGAAATGGAAAATGACAGCGTAGCCTTTGCAAACCAGTTATTAGAGCATTTAGGAGAGCATACAGAGTGTAAACCGGAGGTGGTGGTGAACCTTTGCAATGTGCTGGCGATGACCTCTGCTAATAGAAAGCTGTTAGAGCCGGAAGGGTATCAGGAGACGGTGAGGGTGCTGGTAAGGGCTTTGGTGGATTACCTGAGAGTTTGAAAAAACGGAAAGGAGTTGTTACAGAAATATGCGTGTGAAAGATGTAGACGGAGATAAATTGGATGAAATTGCAGAGGCATTTAGTGATTATGAATATGAAGAAAATGAGACAGGCTTATTTTATCTGTGTAAAGGAAGGGAAGGGGTGCGCACTTATATAAAAGCCTTTGCCGTGGCAGGAATAAAAAGTGGCTGGGTTTATACTTGTAGTGAAAAAGCCGAGGGTTATATTATGATTTCAGAGCCCGGCAGCAAGGTAAATATACCAGGCTTGTTTGGAGTGATTACTGGCTGTATAAAAGCGATGGGGTTTAAGGGTTCTCTGCAATATGTTAAGGATATTAAAAATGCAGGAATGTCCCTTGAGAGTAAATTGAAAAAGGAAAAAAAGCCTTGTGTCCAGATTGAAATGCTGGTTGTCCGAAAAGCATATCAGAATCAGGGTTATATGAGAAAGCTGATAGGTATTGCATTTGAGAAGGCAGATAAGCTGGGTATTCCCTGTATTGTTTCCACAGATGGCAGGTTAAAGGCTGAGAAGTATAAGCATCTGGGATTTGAATATTATGGTGCAAGAAGGTTGCGGGGAAATTCCTTTGAATATGATTTAATCCGCTATCCAAAAACAAAGGAATTTGAAAAAGTAAAATAGAATAATGGAATATAAAAGGCAGAACTACCGGAAAGACATGCATTTCCGGTAGTTCTGTTTTTGTCGGCTTATTGAGAACCTCTCTCAATAGCT
>JAXVOW010000141.1:0-1501 GCA_037301995.1 bacterium
GCTGCGGCTGTATAATTTACTCCATTTGCTCCATAAATCTTAGTTGCTATGGTTTCAATCTTATCCTCAAGAGACATATCATCCTCATAAAGCATCCTAAAGTCTGCCTGCTTATTCTTTAATACATCTACTACCTTCTCTGCCAGTTCCAGACCGCCTTCGCCGCCTTTTTCCCAAACCTTTGCAAGGGCAAAATCACAGCCCTTTTCTTCCACAAATTCTTTTATATAAGATAACTCTGCTTCGGAATCTGTAATGAACTGGTTCAATGTAACAACAATCGGCACACCATACTGCTGTAAATTCTCAATATGCTTCTCCAAGTTCACAATACCCTTCTTTAACGCTTCTACATTTTCATGATTCAGGTCTGCCTTTGCAACACCACCGTTGTATTTTAAAGCACGGACAGTTGCTACTAACACGATTGCATCCGGTGCAATCCCTGCCTTACGGCACTTGATATCCAAGAATTTCTCCGCACCCAAATCTGCACCAAAACCAGCCTCTGTTACTACAATATCGGACAACTTAAGGGCAAGCTTTGTCGCACGTACAGAGTTACAGCCGTGTGCAATATTGGCAAACGGCCCGCCATGTACAAATGCAGGAGTATGCTCTAAGGTCTGAATGATATTTGGCTTAATTGCATCCTTAAGCAGGGCCGCCATCGCTCCTACTGCCTTTAAATCCTTGGCAGTCACAGGATTTCCATCCACTGAATAAGCCACAATAATCTTGCCGAGCTTATCCTTCAAATCCTCCATATCATTTGCCAGACAAAGAATTGCCATTATCTCAGAGGCAACGGAAATAACAAAATGGTCCTCTCTCACATAACCGTCCATTTTACTGCCAAGACCAACCACAATATTGCGAAGCACTCTGTCATTCATATCCAGACATCTCTTCCATACAATCTGCCGTGTATCAATATTCAGCGCATTTCCCTGCTGGATATGGTTGTCAAGCATAGCTGCCAGCAGATTATTGGCAGAGGTAATCGCATGAAAATCTCCGGTAAAATGAAGGTTCAAATCCTCCATTGGCACCACCTGGGAATATCCGCCTCCGGCAGCGCCACCCTTAATACCAAAGCAAGGTCCAAGGGAAGGCTCACGAAGTGCGATAGATGCTTTCTTTCCCATCTTGCCAAGCGCCTGTCCAAGTCCCACCGTAACCGTTGTCTTGCCCTCACCGGCAGGCGTTGGATTAATGGCAGTCACTAATACCAGCTTGCCATCTTTATTATTCTCAATACGTTTAATCAGCTCATCGGAAAGCTTTGCTTTATATTTTCCATAAAGGTCTAATTCATCCTCAGAAATATCCAGTTTCTTAGCTACCTCTTTGATGTGTACCATTTTTGCTTCCTGTGCGATTTCAATGTCTGTCTTCATAATTAGCCTCCTTTTGCCCTAAAAAGCGTTCCTTTTGCTTTGCTTCTCTCGATTGTAACGATATAAAACAGGTTCGTCAATATCATTTTTTAATTATTTGC
>JAXVOW010000142.1:0-2687 GCA_037301995.1 bacterium
AATGTAATAACGAATCCGAAGTTTTTATACAGTGCATTTTATTCCTTTTCCAACCAGATGGTTATGGATTTTTTTGAGGAACTTGGATTACCATATAAGGTGGAGCGTGGTAACCGTGTATTTCCTGTATCCGACCATTCTTCTGACGTAATCAAGGTGTTAGAAAAGGAATTGCGAAAGCATAAGGTTGAGATTTTACTGAATACAAAAGTAAAATCTTTGATCATAGAAAATAATATCTGCAAAGGTGTTGAATTTGTAGAAACTGATGTTGAAAACAGGAAAAGGCAGGTAAAAAAATTATATGCGGATAGTGTGATTGTGGCAACAGGCGGAGTGTCTTATCCAAGAACCGGAGCCTGTGCAGATGGCTATGGTTTTGCCAAGCAGGCAGGACATGCTATAGCAGACAGAAAGCCTTCCTTAGTTCCGTTTGAATTGAAGGACAGCTGTTGTAAGGATTTGATGGGCATATCCTTAAAAAATGTATCAGCTGTTATATATGCAGATGGAAAAAAGGTATATTCGGATTTTGGAGAAATGCTTTTTACTCATTTTGGTGTCAGCGGACCGATTATTATTAAGGCAAGTGCTTATATCCATAAATATCTGGATAAGAAGCTTACTTTGAAGATTGATTTAAAGCCGGCTTTAGACGAAAAACAATTGGATGAACGGATTTTAAAGGATTTTAAAATCTTCCAGAATAAGCAGTTAAAAAACAGCCTGGATAAATTGCTGCTTCGTTCCTTGATTCCGGTTGTCATTGACAAAAGCGGATTAGACGGGGAAAAGAAAATAAATGAGCTGACAAAAGAGGAACGAAGAATATTAGGACAAACCATTAAAAATCTGCTGTTTACTATTACCGGTCTCCGAGGATGGGATGAAGCGATTATTACAAAGGGCGGTGTGAAGGTAAAGGAAATTGACCCGGGAACCATGGAGTCCAAAATAACAGGCGGGCTATATTTTGCCGGGGAGGTGCTTGATTTGGATGCTTTAACCGGCGGCTTTAATTTACAGATTGCATGGTCTACAGGCTATCTTGCTGGAATATCCTGTTAAAGCCGTTAGGTATTCCGTTACTTTGTAAGTATTGTTATTTTATTGGGAAAACACTGCCTGCATTGCAAATGAAAAAGACAGGGGGGGAATTTATGTTCAGTGCGTATATTCATAAGTATTTTAATAAAGAAGTGATTGTTACGATTGTTATTGTATTTCAGGTTCTGGTGGTCATACTTTTTTGGAATATTGGCTTTGAAATCAAATATCAAATGTTAATTTTTCAGGATGGGAAAGAATTTTCTCCGGTAGAGGCACAGTGTGTAAAATCAACAAGAAGAGAAAGTTATGTCAATAGTGAAGTTAGGTTTAGATATTATAATAATACGTATCAGTATGAAGTCAATGGAAAGCTTTATTCTGTAACTTTTATGGATGAGGACTTTATGGATAAGGACTTTACAGGGAATAATGGGATAATATATTATCATCCCGATAACCCCAATATTTGTTCAAAATTTATGAGTATTTCCGAAGTATGGAAGCATTATTCATTATGGGTTGTTATTGGTATACTTCTTCAGGCTGTAGTGATTTATTATGCCGTAACTGCATTTATTAAAGGGCGCCAATGTAAAATGATGTCCCAAAGTATAGGTGTTGTATTGCAGGATGATATGGATTTTGTTATTAATGAGAAACAGGAAAATGATATAGATGAAAAATAGCAGCAAGCAGGAATAGAAAGTTTGGTTATATTTTAATGAAAAAGGAGAACAAAAATGGCAAGTATAGCAATTGATGGACCGGCAGGTGCAGGAAAAAGCACCATTGCAAAAAAGGTAGCAAAGAAAATGGATTATATATATGTAGATACTGGAGCCATGTACCGGGCAATCGCATATTATTTGGTGACAAACGAGATTGATATTGAGGATGAAGCTGCACTGACGGCCGCCTGTGACAGTATTACCATTGAAATTGGATATGAAAATGATGCCCAGCAGGTTTATCTGAATGGGGAAAATGTTACGCCATATTTAAGGACAGAGGAGACTGGAAATATGGCTTCCAAATCCTCTGCAAAAGCACCTGTACGTGCGGCGTTGCTTGATTTACAGCGCAATATGGCGAAGAAGTTTAATGTAGTTATGGATGGCAGGGATATCGGAACCAATGTATTAAAAGATGCGGAGGTGAAAATTTACCTGACAGCTTCTTCTAAGGAGCGTGCAAACCGCCGGTATAAGGAACTGTTGGAAAAAGGAGAGCATCCGGATTTTGATAAAATAGAAGCGGATATCATTGAACGGGATGAAAGAGATATGAACCGTGCTATAGCCCCTTTGAAACAGGCAGAGGATGCTGTTTTGGTAGACAGCTCTGATATGGGGATTGAAGAGGTTGTATCAAAAATTTTGTCTGTGACAGGAGAAAAGCTGTAATAGATAAAAAAGCCAGAGGTAATATAAAATATTTTGTATGAGGTTTATGTATGGATGTTGTATTAGCAAAAACAGCAGGCTTCTGCTTTGGAGTAAAGCGGGCTGTGGATACAGTTTATGAACAGGCTGAGAAGGGCAATGTGTACACCTATGGTCCGATTATCCATAACGAAGAGGTGGTAAAGGATTTAGAGGAAAAAGGTGTCCGGATTCTTTCAGATGAGCAGGCGTTAA
>JAXVOW010000143.1:0-22697 GCA_037301995.1 bacterium
TGGTACCAGACTGCAACGCCTTGCCGTCATGCATTAACGCTTCAATCGTATAGGTGGCCTCTGCCCCTGCAAACTTTTCCTTTTCTGTTTTCTGTCCCTTAATTACCGGAATTGCCAGAACCTGTTCACAGAAATCCGCATAAACATTCAGCATCTGAACCGTTCTCTCCTCAGCTTCCTCTGCTGTGGCATGGGCAGTATGTCCCTCCTGCCATAAGAACTCCCGGGAACGCAGAAACGGTCTCGTCTCTTTTTCCCAGCGTACAACGGAACACCACTGGTTATATACCTTTGGTAAATCCCGATAGGATTCTATCTCATTGGCATAGAAATCGCAAAACAAAGTTTCAGAAGTAGGTCTGACACAGAGTCTTTCCTGTAATTCATTTAATCCGCCATGGGTTACCCATGCAACCTCCGGCGCAAATCCCTCCACATGGTCCTTTTCCTTCTGCAAAAGACTCTCCGGTATAAACATTGGCAGATATACATTTTCTACTCCCGTTGCCTTAAACCTCTCGTCTAACTGTTTCTGAATCAACTCCCAGATTGCATAGCCTGCAGGCTTGATTACCATACAGCCCTTTACACTTGTATAGTCAATTAAATCTGCCTTTCGCACAACATCTGTATACCACTGTGCAAAGTCTTCCTCCATGGAGGTAATTTGTTCTACTAACTTCTTCTCCTTAGCCATCTCATTTCTCCTTATTTTCTTTAACCGCCTGACCCAGTGAAACAATGGATTATCCGATGTATTTCATCACGAGTTGCCAGCAAAGGTTATTATAACTTCATTCCATGCCATTTGCAAGGGCTATTCACTGCCTATATCCGTATTAACCCCTGCCCGGAACAGCTCCTTTCCTATGAGGACACCCACAGGTCCCAGCAAAAATCCAAACACCCCAAACAGGCGGAATCCCACGTACATGCTGAAAATAGTATATAACGGACGCATCCCCACCTTGCTCCCAATCATTCTCGGCTCTGTAATCTGACGGATAAGCAGACACCCCAGATAAGCCAGAAGGATAATTGCAGCCTTTCCAGCCTCTTCCATAAAAAGCAGAATTGCCATGCTTGGCCATAAAATCAAGCCTGCCCCCAGTACCGGCAATGCATCCACCAGCGCCACCAGAGGACCCAGCACCCATGCATAGGGCTGCCGGATAAGAAGAAATGCAAGAGTACAGACAATTCCATCCAGCACCATAATCAAACCCTGTGCCCGGACATAGGTTTTCAAGGTATCCTTACATTTTGCAATTACGTTACATATATTTCTTCCCCACTGGGATTGTAACATTTTCTCCCGGATTTCCTCGTAATCCTGAATCATAAAAAATGTTGCCATCACCGTGATAATAACCTCAAACACGACACCAAATATCCGGCTTGCCATCTGCACCGAATAGGTTGTAACCTTTGGCAGCAGCGTAGAAACCGTATCCTCATCCACCTTATTCATCATGGATTCCACATAGCCAAAGCTTGCTCCGTCCTCCATCCGGAGAAGTGTATCCATCTGGCAGCAGCAGTTTTTCAAGAAGCACATTATTTTTGCCTGATAAAATGGAAAATTCAGCCAGATACTCTTTCCCTGCCCAAACAGATAACTGCCAACCCAGCATACCAGTAGTAAAATTACAACATACAATAACACCACGGATAAAACCAGCAGCCATTTCTTCCTTTTCCCTCTCCAGATATCGGAATTCCGGTATAACCTTCGGAGAAAGGGATAATATAAAATTGACACAATACCGGCTATTACAAAGGGCAGGACAATTGGAAGTAAAAATCGAAATGCAAGATAAATACCTATTACAATGATGATTCCTGTGATTATCTTTTTCCAGTTCAATTTTATACCTCCTAAAACAAAAAATATCGGGCAGAGTTCTGTATAGATATCTTGCCCGATATTCTTAAAATTCATCCAATTCTATTACTTCAAATGCATCTCCCTCCGGCTCGCATTTAAATATCATATGTTCTCCGGTAACAGGATGCTCAAATTCCAGCCTCGTTGCAAATAACGCTATCTGTTGATATTTCTTCTTTGTCTTTGCAAACAGTGAATTATATTTGGTATCTCCATAAATCCCTGCTCCTCTGCCTGCCATCTGTACCCGAATCTGGTGATGCCTTCCGGTAATTAAATCAATCAGCACATAGGAGAGAATCCCCTGGTCTGTCTCAAACACATCCAGCACCTCATACTCCAGCTGTGCCCTTTTGGCACCCTTAGTCCCTTTTTTTACAATTTTGGATGTGTTCGTCTTTCCATCCTTTACCAGATAATCCTCCAACACTCCGCATTCATCCGGAAGCTCGCCTGTGAGAATTGCCTGATAAAATTTAACCATTGTCCCTCCCTGCACCTGGTCTGAGAGGCGGGCGGCAGCTCTCTGGTTTTTCGCAAATACCATAATCCCTCCCACCGGTCTGTCCAACCTGTGCACCATGGCAAGATAAGGCTCCTCTTCCAGCTCTTCCTCCTCAAAAATGTGATTTTTCAAATAACTTAAAAGGTCCGTGTCCCTGCTTTTGTCTCCCTGTGCCGGCATGCCATAGGGTTTCACGCACACAATAATATCTGCATCCTCATGTAATATTTCTACTTTCATTTTACACCTCGTTCTCATACTGATTCACATATCTCTGAGCAATACTCTGGTATTCCCTATACCGCTGTTAATTAATGCTAATATGAAAACCTGTGTCTGTCAATCCCCTTTACCCCAGAAAACGATATCCAATCCCCCAGACCGTTTCTATGTATTTTGGATTTTCCACATCTTCCTCAATCTTTTCCCGAATCCTCTTTACATGGACAGCAACCGTATTATAAATTCCATCTCCAAGTTCTTCCTTCCATACTGTCATATAAATCTGTTCCTTTGTCATCACCTGATTGGGATGCTGGGCGAGAAACAGCAGCACATCAAATTCCTTCAGACGCATGGATATACGTTTTCCCCTTAGCGTAACCTGGCGGCTGAAGGCATCTATTTTTAATTCCCGGATTTCGATTAAGCCAAACGGGCGGGTCAGCCTTTTGTAGCGTTCAATGTGCGCCCGGATTCTCGCCATCAATTCCGCCTGCATATAAGGAATTACCAAATAATCATCCGCTCCTGACTGAAACATTTTAATCTTTTCCCATTCCTCATTACATTCAGAGAGAACAACAATGGGTTTTCCTGTCATCTCCCTAATCTGCCTGCAAATTTCAAAGCAGCGCTGCTCCACCCTGCATTCCATTAAAATGATGTCCGCCTGCTGCACCAGCCCCTCATATTCCCCAACGGAACTCAGCTCTGCTTCCATAACCTCATAACCGCTAAGCTGCACATAATCACAAAGCCGGCTGTGGCTCCCCTGTATCTCATGTAACAACAAAATACTGTACAACTCCCATCTCCTCTCATCAACCCCCATTAAAAAAAGCTATTATCGATGACTTTATACATCGATAATAGCATAAACAACCTGCCATTTCTAACTTGTAATAGCTTATATTCATCCAACCTTTAGCTTAAATTTCTGAATCTCCTTGTCTGTTTCAACAATAGCAATCTGTCCGCCAAGCGCCCGAAGCTTCTCGTCAAAATCCTCATAGCCGCGCTGGATATACTTAATATCCTCAATCACGGTGAACCCATCTGCCACCAGACCTGCAATGACAAGGGCTGCGCCTGCACGTAAATCTGGCGCCACGATACTGGCTCCTACGAAGCCCTCCACACCGTCAATAATCGCCGTGTTGCCTTCCACCTTAATCTGTCCCCCCATGCGGAACAACTCATCCACATATTTGAAACGGTTTTCAAAAATACTCTCTGTGATAATGGAGGTTCCCTCAGACAGTGCAAGTACCACTGCCATCTGCGGCTGCATATCAGTTGGAAAGCCCGGATATGGAAGCGTCTTAATATTGGTAGAACGCAGTCTGTGATTACTGACAACACGAACCGCATCATCATATTCCATAACCACTGCGCCAATCTCCTTGAGCTTGGAGGAAATTGCCTCTAAATGCTTTGGAATCACATTGCGGATTGTAATATCACCCTTAGACGCAGCAGCAGCCACCATAAATGTACCTGCCTCAATCTGGTCCGGAATAATGGAATATTCTGTACCCTTTAGTTTTTCAACACCCCGGATACGGATTACATCGGTACCGGCACCCTTGATATTGGCACCCATACTGTTTAAGAAATTGGCAACATCTACAATATGTGGTTCCTTTGCCGCATTTTCAATTGTTGTCTTGCCTTCTGCCAAAACTGCAGCCATCATAACATTAATGGTTGCACCGACAGAAACAACATCCATGTATATATGATTTCCAACCAGCTTCTCTGCTTCTACATGAATCATGCTGTTACGAATATCTACCTTTGCACCCAGCGCCTTAAAGCCTTTGATATGTAAATCAATGGGCCGGCTTCCAATATTACAGCCACCAGGCAATGCCACACTGGATTTTTTATATTTCCCCAGCATCGCTCCTAACAAATAATAGGATGCCCTGATTCTGCGGATAAACTCATCATCTACACAGTTATCTGCTTTGGGATTGATTGTCCCTCCACATATTTTAACTGTATGCTCATCTATATATTTTACTCTTGCACCAATTCCCTGAATTGCCTGCAATAACACTCTGGTATCTCTTACATTGGGAACATTGTCAATTATAACCTCTTCATCTGTCATAATTGCTGCTGCTAAAATTCCTAATGCCGCATTCTTTGCTCCTGCAATGGAAACTTCTCCAACTAATGGATTGCCTCCCTTTATAACATATTGCTCCATAATGCACCTCGTATAGGTTTTTGTCTATATACACATAGACGTAATCAACCTAATTATAGCATGAATAAACAATTTGTAAACTGTTTTTCTTTTCCAAAATTGATTTTTTAATTTTTTCTTAAGGATTTCCGGCTGTCTACCAGCTAATCTGTTCCCCCTGGTTTTCGGCTTCACAATAGATACAGCGGTAGGTTCTCTTCTCTCTGTCTGTCAGCTTAAAAATCTGCAAAATTCCCTGCTCTGTCGTTGTAATACAGCGTGGATTCTTGCATTTTACAACATTTACAATTTTCTCCGGCAGCTCAACCTTCTTCTTTTCCACAGTGACTCCATCCTTGATGATGCTGACAGAAATATCCGGGTCCACATAACCAAGGATATCCAGATTAATATCGTAATCCGGATGGTCAATCTTTAAAATATCCTTTCTGCCCATCTTGTGGCTGACTGCATTCTTAATAATTGCCACAGAACAGTCCAGCTTATCCAGTCCCAGATATTTATACACAAGCATAGCCTTTCCTGCGGTAATATGGTCTAAAACAATTCCATTCTGAATACTGTCAATATTCATACACTTTTCCTCCTTTTATTCCGGTCTCTCAATACCAAGAAGCTTCATAATCAATGCCATTCTCACAAATTTTCCATTCAATGCCTGTTTGAAATAACAGGCGCGGGAATCATCATCTACCTCTACAGCAATTTCATTTACCCTTGGCAACGGATGTAAGATGCTTAAATCCTCCTTCGCATTTTTCAGCTTCGGCATGTCCAGGATATATGTGTCCTTCAAACGGATATAGTCTGCCTCATTAAAAAAGCGCTCCTGCTGGACTCTGGTCATATATAAAATATCCAGCCGGTCAATCACCTCGTCAATGGTGCGCACCTGCTCATAAGCAATGCCTTTTCCCTCAAAAACCTCTTCCTTTAAATATTCCGGTATTTCCAGCTCCTCCGGTGATATCATAATATAGCGTATATTGTCATACCGGGAGAGCGCTTTTATCAGTGAATGTACGGTTCTGCCAAATTTCAAATCTCCGCAAAAGCCCACTGTCACATCAGTAAGCCTTCCCTTTTCTCTCCGGATAGTCAGCAAATCCGTCAGCGTCTGGGTTGGATGATTATGTCCGCCATCCCCCGCATTTATGATTGGTGCGTCTGATTTCAGGGAAGCGAGAAATGGCGCCCCCTCCTTCGGATGCCGCATTGCGATAATGTCTGCATAACAGGATACCACCTTAACGGTATCCGCCACACTCTCTCCCTTTGAAGCAGAGGAGGACGAGGACGAAGAAAAACCAAGTACATTGCCACCCAGCTCCATCATTGCTGCCTCAAAGCTCAGACGGGTTCTCGTACTTGGTTCAAAAAAAAGGGTTGCCAGCTTCTTGCCCTCACAAACCTTTGCATATTTTTCTTTATGTGCAATTATATCGTCTGCCAAATCCAGCAGCTCATCAATCTCCTGCACACTCAAATCCATCGGGTCAATTAAATGTCTCATGTTATTCCTCCTCTTCTTTTTCACTCCGCAGCGGAATGTTATGTTCATTAAAGTATACCTCTATCTGGGAGCGGTATTCCTTTCTGCACCTTAATATATAGCATTTCTTCCCCGCAAATGCCTGAACCCGGACAGTGCTGATTTCATCATTCACAATCTGGTAAGCATGTATTTTTCCCCATTCCAGGTAAGTAGTTCCAATAAATACACCAATGGGAGCAATACCGCTCTGCATTCTGCTGTTCAGAAAAATAAGCAGAATAAATGCTGCCACTGCCGGGAAGAAACGGTAGCTGTGGCAATATAGCATTCCTGCCACTGACAGCAGCGCAAAATTCACATACAAAATCTCCAGCGGCCCGGTATTTCTTCCATACCGGCTGTAAACGGTTATCTCCTTTTGTTTATCAATCGTTGAAAATGCAACAAAATCCGCCATTCCAAATCCCAGAAACAGGACGATAGACAGGATATTCCATACAATTTCTATTTCCAAAGCTCTCACTCCAATTTCTGCGCCTGATACATTTTAACACATTACCAAAACATTTCAACTCCCCTTACATTCAGAAATAATATATATTCAAAACAGAAAAGTTTAATATAGTAATGCTGCCTCAATGTCCCCATCCTTCAATACAAATTTCACATGCTTTAGCTGCTGCTTTACATCAATTCCCCTGCCGGCTATCTCCACACGGCATCCTGGATATATCACATTCTGAATCACAATATCCGCATCCTTTCCACTGTTAATCAATGCCTCACTGCGGATTTTTTCATCTCTGTATTTCTTGAGCTCTACTGATTTAATAACCTTGGCACGAATTATCTTCATTCGTCTGGCATCCATTTCCTTTGTCGCCTTAGCCTTTGACATGCGTTCTAAAATCTTGGCAGAGCGTTCCAGCAAATCTACTTCCTCTTCCACCTTTTTAATCAGACGGGTAAGCTCTGCATCCCGGCTGAGAATCCCAGGAAGCACCCCTGCCGACAAAATCGTAGATACCTCAGATATATTTCCTGCCTCACTAATCTCCATTCCCTGAATCGCATAAATGGAACCGCCAAGAACGATTGACTCCCTTCCTTCCACAGTTACCCTGCCCTCCGCTTCCAACTTGGAATTCATAACGGAGCGCACGCTGATGTCGCCGCCCGCTTCTGCCAGGGAATTTTCAAAAAACTTGCAGGTAATATTCCCTCCAGCCCTTAACTTGCCGGAAAATTTCCCCTGCATACCATTATAAATTATAATATTCTTACCAGCCTCTACCAGACAATTGCCCACATGGCCCTTAATCTCAATATTACCGGTTGCTTTTACCACCATACCGGATTTAATATCCCCACGAATATTCACATCCCCGTCAAAATTAATATGTCCATAGCTGATATCCACATTTCCCAAAACATCTAATACATTGGTAACATAGATTCCCCTTTCCGTCACTTCCACCCTGCCATGAAGGGCCGCATAGTATTTATTATCCTCTACCCGGAAGCCCTTGCCCCTAAGTGCGGATAACCCCTTTCCACGCACCGGGGTACGCATGGCATTATCAATCGTATAGCCATACTCTCCATTGGTAGGCGGAATGTACTCTGCCAGCAAGTCCCCCTCTTCCACAATGGTATGCTCCAATGTATGTACATACTCCACCGAGCCATCCTCTAATTCCGTTGGTCCCGATTTTCCTTCCGGATTACTAACATGAAATATAAACTGTCCATCTCTTCCCTTTACAGGAGCTTTGCCCTTCGCCACCTGCACAAAAACATCATATATGTCATGCTCTATCATCTCCTGAATTGCCGAATCTATTATGCCCGTCTTTACATTATGTAATTTTAATGTTTCTTTCAAATCAGCAGCTGTAAACTGCTGTCCGGATTCATCTAAATGAAGCTTCAGCTTTGCCGACATCATGTCTGCCGCCAGTGTAATTTCCGGAATACAAGTCTTTGTAATTTGTTCCATACTATTTTCCCTTTCTCCCGGTTCGGGGGAACAATTTCCAGGCTCCATTCTCGTACATAATACTATACATACCGTTAAAAATCCACCATTATTTCAAAATTTACATGAGGTAATCCGGCAAGTTCTTTTTATGTAAAATTTGATATCCATAATATAAAAAATCCCGGGAAACAATGAGTGGTTATTGTTCTCCCAGGATTTATAATCCGGTTATTCTGTTATTTGGTAAGCAGTGTTACCATAACTGCTTTTTCTGCATGACGGCGATTTTCTGCCTGGTCTAAAATAAAGTCCAGATTGTCATCCACAACCTCCTGACTGATTTCAAAACCAACATGCATCGGCATATCATGCATTACCTTTGCCTTCCCACCGGCAAGAAACTCCTTATTAATCTGATATGGCATCATTTTGGCAAGGGTCTCCTCCTTCTGCTGCTGGTATGCCGGATTATTAAAGAATTCCATGTCTACCCAGGTATCCGTATACAACACGTCCATGTCTGCCGCATATTTTTTCGCTTCATCCATAGACATGGACGGGTCTAATTCCACATAGTGCCCAGTTGCCTTGGCATCCTCATAGAAGGAATCACTCACCGCCGTGTCATTTACAAGAGGTGTCAGACCATAAATGGTACCCTCTCCCATTTTAGAGAAAAATTCCACCAAAGAATTAAAGACATTATTCTTTGCACCAATATACAGCATTTTTACATTCAGGCTTCCAAAATGCTCCTTAAGAGTCAGGGCATCTGCTAAAATCTGACATGGATGATAGGTGGAATCACACCCATTAATAAAAGGAACCGTTGCATTTTTATTGAATAATTCCACTGTTTCATTCTTAATCAGCCGTGCCATAATAATATCCACATTGCGGCACACATACTTAATCTCCGATACCGTTTCCCCCAATACAAAATTGGAATCCTTCCAGAGCTGGTTATAATAGGTTCCACCCAGTTCCGTAATACCTGTTGTAAAAGAAAGAAAAGTTCTTGTGGAAGTCTTTTCAAATAACGTGTATAATTTCTTACCTTTCAGCGCCTCCGAATACTTTTCCGGAGACTTTTTCATGTCATAAGCCAAATCCAGAATTGCATTCAATTCTTCTTTACTGAAGTTGCTAAAATTAATCATATTTTTCATCCTGCGTATCCCTCTTTCTTCGTTTTGATTATAGCCCGTATAAATCACAATAGACTTTTATTATACATACAATCTCTTATAAAATGCAACCATAATCTGTCACATTACAAAAATATGTACTATTCTCCATTATTCTGCTCATCTGTCTCAGCAGAAATCTCTGTATTATTTTGTACCGCCTGATTATTCTTACGTTTCAGACGTTTCTGTCTGCGCCTGTCTACCGGTCTCATATTGGCTGCCGCCGCTTCCTGTCTGGCGCGCTGAATCTCCCGGAGGGTCTGGTCTAACTTCTGGTATCTCTCCTCTGCTCTTGCCTCCTGCTCCTTCGTCATACCGGTAATCTGTGTAACCACCGCATTTGCGGCATGCTCTCCGGCACTTTTTCCAATCAGTTCATTATTTTCCTGAATTGCATTGGAAAGAATACGATTCATCAGCTGTTGAAACTGCTCCATTTTCTCTTCATTGGAAAGAATTTTCTGCTTCACCGATACAAGCTCTGCATCTCTGGAAGGATTGTCCACTCCGCCGGCTACCGCCTGAACCGCATCGGCTGTTTTTACCTTTTGTCCTTTTGCAATCTGCTCTCTGCGCATCTCTAAATAATTACGGATTGCTTTCAGCTGGAGTCCTTTTTCCTTTAAATCCCGAACCTTGGAAAGTACTTCAATATCCTTCTTCGTATAGTATCTATGTCCCATCTCGTTTCGATGGATATCCATCTTCAGTTCTTCTTCCCAGTAACGAAGTACATGAGATTCTACGCCTACCATGGCTGAAGCCTCTTTAATCAGATAATAATCTTCTTTCATATTCTGTCCTCCCTGTATTGAATCCGTTGTATGAGTGCTTTTAAGAACCACTCATGCATATACGTTCATTATAGGGAAAAAATTCCAAATATAATAGTAGGTATCATCTTCAAAATTTTGATGAATTCTCTTAAGAGTCGACACGCTGTTCCGTTGCTTCTTCTAAATTCTCCGTAGCTGCCTGCTCCGTTGCTGCTTCTTCTGTCACAGCTTCCGTTGTCGTTTCTTTTTTGTTATTCTCCTTTGTTACCATCTCTGTGGTCGCGTCATTTTTCACGAATTTACAACGTCCCTTTTTATCTGCCTTATAAATCTTACCTTTATAAGTAAAGCGCTTATTCTTAACCAGACATCCCTTTCCATCAAAATAATACTTGTATTTCCCGATTTTCATCAGTGTGCTCTGTGCCCGGACACCTGATTTTTTGAGATAATATTTTTTGCCACCCTTGGTAATCCATTTTTTCTTCTGAACTACGCCCTTGCTGTTACAATAGTAATAGTTCCCTTTATACTTTTTAAAGCCCTTTGAGCGTTTTCCCTTTGCGTTAAAATAATAGGTTTTACCGCTGATTTTTACCATTTCACTCTTTGCCATGCTTCCGTCACCGGTCACATAAACAAGTGTATTACCTTTATACAGCCACTGTTTCTTCAAAACATAACCACTGCCGCCCACATAGTAGGATTCTCCCTCAAAGGTTACCCACTTTTTCTTCTGCAGTACTCCCTTTGAATTAAAATAATAACTCTGCTTTCCGATTTTATAAAGACCTGTGACACGGTAACCCTTTTTATCCAGGTAGTATTTTTTCTTCTTAACTGTAATCCACTTCTTTTTCTGAACCTTATCCGCCTTTATGTACTGGTAATGGATTCCATCTGCCGCCTTTTTCCAGCCGGTAAATGGAGCCTTTGCCTCCGTTGTAGCTGCTGTGGATGCCTCTGTTTTCTCCTCTGTGGATGCCTGCTCTGTGGTATTACCAGAAGGATTCGGCACCACTGTTCCAGAAGCAAGCACAGAATCATAATTCCCGGCATGTTCATAATAGCTTACCGTGACGGTTGTCAGATTAATAATCCGTCCCCATTTAATCTGGCATCCATTCGGATAATTCGCCTCGGCTACCATAATATTATTTCCGCTTCTTGCTATGACAAACACAGAATGACTGCCATCGATTCTCACAATATCCCCAACCTGAATATTTGCTATCTGGGTTTTGCCTGGACTATTATATGTGGTCCATGTAGTATCGCCAAATACATCATAGCCTAATTTGTTGGCAAACCCCATGCACTGGGTTGCCAATAAATGCCCGCCTCCTGCAAAATGATTACAGGTACAGCCGCCTGTTCCATAAACATGGCTCACTCCTGAGGTCTTATGAAGAGTACATGGCTTGCTTGTATATCCGTCCGAATTATCCTTTGTGCTTCCCACATGGTTCCAATACTTTCCGTCAGGAAATTTCGCCTTTAATTCTGTGATTCTGGTGTTAAAATCAATTCCTGCCGCCTGGCTGCTACACGGCGCTGCCATAAAAAGAAAACCGGCAAGACCAATGAATACCCGTATCCGTTTCCACACCAGGCTCCTGTGCTTCTTCTTTGAAATCATCCGTACCTCCATCCTATTATCCTGCGTATTATAGTCAACTGCTGCAATATATAATCATCATTATATACACGGTTCCTGTTAAATTCCTGTGAATAACAGCCAATATTATTGTAACAGCTTTTTTAGATATTGTCCCGTATAACTTTCTTTACATTGTACTACTTCCTCGGGTGTTCCTGCAACAACAATCGTTCCTCCCTTGTCGCCGCCCTCCGGTCCAATATCAATAATATAATCTGCGGTTTTGATGACTTCCAGATTATGTTCAATCACAACCACGGTATTGCCGCCCTCTGACAGACGCTGAAGTATCTCCACCAGCTTGTGCACATCCGCAAAATGCAGGCCCGTAGTAGGCTCATCTAATATATAAATAGTTCTTCCGGTGCTTCTTCTGGAAAGCTCTGTGGCTAATTTCACACGCTGTGCCTCGCCGCCACTCAAGGTTGTAGAGGGCTGTCCCAACCGGATATAGCCAAGACCTACTTCCTTTAACGTCTCAATCTTCCTTAAAATAGACGGAACATTCTGAAAGAAATTGCACGCCTCATCCACTGTCATATCCAGCACATCATAGATATTCTTGCCTTTATAGGTGACCTCTAAGGTCTCTCTGTTGTAACGCTTTCCACCGCATACCTCACATGGTACATACACATCCGGGAGGAAATGCATCTCTATCTTGATAATACCGTCACCCTTACATGCCTCACAGCGTCCGCCGGAAATATTAAAGGAAAATCTTCCTTTTTTATAGCCCTTTGCTTTTGCCTCCTTCGTCCCTGCAAACAAATCCCGAATCATATCAAAAACTCCGGTATAGGTTGCCGGATTTGACCGCGGCGTTCTTCCAATCGGAGACTGGTCGATATTAATAACCTTGTCAAGCTGTTCCAGCCCTTCAATTGCATCATGTGCTCCCGATTTCATCCTGGCACGGTTTAACTCCTTTGCCAGATGCTTATATAATATCTCATTCACCAGGGAGCTTTTCCCGGAACCGGATACCCCGGTGACACAGGTCATAACCCCCAGTGGAAATGCCACGTCAATATTTTTCAGATTATTCTGTCTGGCACCCTTTACGGTAAGCCAGCCTGTTGACTCTTTCCGCTTTTCCGGCACCGGAATCTTAATTCTTCCGGACAGATACGCACCGGTAATGGACTTTTTATTCTTCATAATCTGTGCTGCCGTTCCCTGGGCAATCACCTCTCCACCATTTTCTCCCGCACCGGGTCCGATATCCACAATATGGTCTGCCGCCAGCATGGTATCCTCATCATGCTCTACCACAATCAAGGTGTTGCCAAGGTCCCGGAGATGCTTCAGTGTTGCAATCAATTTATCGTTGTCCCGCTGGTGAAGACCGATACTCGGCTCGTCCAAAATATAGGCAACCCCTACAAGCCCGGAACCAATCTGGGTCGCAAGCCGGATTCTCTGTGCCTCGCCACCGGATAACGTACCGGTAGGTCTGTAAAGTGCAAGATAATTCAGTCCTACATCCATCAAGAAATTCAGTCTCGCCTTAATTTCCTTCAAAATTCCCCCGCCAATAAACTGCTGGCGGTCCGTAAGCTCCATATTGTCCAGAAATTCCACCAGCTTATCTATAGACATGGTGGTAATCTCATATATATTCTTGCCTGCAATCGTAACGGCAAGGGATTCCTTTTTCAGCCGCTGTCCCTCACAGACATCACAGGGCGTTATAGTCATAAAGGTCTCATACTCTTCCTTCATGGACTCAGAACCCACCTCACGGTAGCGTCTCTGTACATTACGAATCAGCCCTTCAAATGCCACATCATAAATTCCTTCACCACGCTGTCCCTTATAATGAACCTTAACCTCATGTCCATTTGTACCATGAAGAATAATATTTCTTGCTTCCTCTGTCATCTGGTTAAATGGTGTATTTAAGTCAAAATTATACTCCTCTGCAAGAGCATCCAGTATGGCTCTTGTATAGGATTTCTTATCTGTACAGGACTGCCAGCCCAGCACAGTAATGGCACCATCTGCTATGGAAAGGTTCTGGTCCGGTATCATTAAATCCACATCAAATTCCATCTTATAGCCAAGTCCGAAACAGGTAGGACAAGCCCCAAATGGGTTATTGAAGGAAAAGCTTCTCGGCTCAATCTCATCAATACTGATTCCACAGTCCGGACAGGAAAAGCTGGAGCTCATATTAATTGGTTTCCCGCCAATCACATCCACCACCATGATACCTTCCGCCAGCTTCATAACCGCTTCAATGGAATCATTTAAACGTCTCTCAATACCCTTCTTCACCACAAGGCGGTCAACCACAATGGAAATATCATGCTTTTTATTTTTATCCAGGGTAATCTCCTCCGACAAATCATACAGGGAGCCATCCACAATAACACGTACATATCCGCTTCTCTTCGCCTGGGCAAGAACTTTTTCATGTCTTCCCTTTCTTCCCCTGATAACCGGTGCCAAAAGCTGAAATTTCGTGCCCTCTGGCAGCTCCATAACCGCATCCACCATCTGGTCTACTGTCTGCCTCTTAATCTCTTTCCCGCATTTCGGACAATGGGGAATCCCGATTCTTGCATACAAAAGGCGGAAATAATCATAGATTTCCGTTACCGTTCCCACCGTGGAACGGGGATTGCGGTTCGTAGATTTCTGGTCAATGGATATGGCCGGGGATAAGCCCTCGATTTTCTCCACCTCCGGTTTCTCTGCCTGCCCTAAAAATTGTCTTGCATAAGAGGACAGGGATTCCATATAACGGCGCTGTCCCTCTGCATATATTGTATCAAATGCAAGAGAAGATTTACCGGAACCGGAAAGACCGGTGAGAACCACCAACTCATCTCTTGGAATTTTAATATCAATGTTCTTTAAATTGTGCTCCTTCGCACCCTTGATTGTAATGTATTGTTTCATTGGTTTGTTCCTTTCTGTTACTGTCTGAATTAGGCGTTTGCGAAACTCTGTTTTCGCTACCGACCGTTGTGTAATATAACGATATCAACGCTGGGCACGCAGCTGTGCATACCTTTCTACTAGGCTCAACTTCGTTTCGCCAAGTATACAGGCATTTTGCGGCTTGTCGCTCGTAATGGTACATAAGGTGCCAAAATACGGCACCTAAGTACCAACGGCTCCAAAGCACCCTGCTTATGATATCGTTATATTGCACAACTAGATTTTGAAAATAGGGAGTTTCGCAATTGTCTAACTGTCTGGATATAATACATTTCACCAGTAACTTTTCTTCATATTATTAATTATTATTAAATTATTTGCAAGAATTTATTATTTTTAGGTCTGGGACATTTTTCAAATAGATTCTTGACGGTTTTATTCTTTATCACTCACAACCGAACCTCAGTTCGCACAGGTAAAAGTATAGCAGACTGTTCAAAAAAAGTACAGAACAAAATCGAATATTTGTTCTGTACTTATATATCAGTTTATATTTACTTATTCATGACCTCTCACATCACTGCCACTTGTCCGCCATCGTATAAAACTGGTAATACATTCCCTGCTTCTCCATCAGTTCATCGTGGCTTCCCTCCTCCACGATGCCATCCTGGGTAAGCACCAGTATTCGGTCCGAATTTCGGATGCTGGAAAGTCTGTGTGCAATCGTCAGTGTCGTTCTTCCCTTCGACAGCTTTACCAGGGACTTTGCTACCTCAAACTCACTCTCATTGTCCAATGCCGAGGTAGCCTCATCCAATATCAGAATTGGTGGATTTTTCAGGAAAACCCTGGCAATACTGATTCTCTGTTTCTGTCCGCCGGATAATTTCACACCGCGCTCTCCGATATATGTGTCATAACCATCCTTAAGCTCCTTTATAAAAGCATCCGCCCCGGCAAGCCTTGCCGCCTCTGTCACCTGCTCCGGTGTCGCATCCGGTTTTCCATAAACAATATTGTCATAGACCGTTCCGGAAAACAAATATACATCCTGCTGGACAATCCCGATATGCTGCCGCAGGCTCTTTAACGTATAATCCCTGATATTTTTCCCGTCTAACCGGATACAGCCGGTATCAATGTCATAAAACCTTGGTATCAGATTACAGAGTGTAGTCTTACCTCCGCCGGACGGCCCCACAATAGCAACCTTCTCCCCCGCCTTTATGGATAGATTCAGGTTTGAAAACACCATATTGTGGTCATCCGGATATTCAAAGCTTACATTTTCAAACTCAATCTCTCCGGATACATATTCCAAGGGCTGCGCCCCTTCTTCATCAAATATGTCAATATCCGCATCCATAATCTGCAAAAAACGCTCAATCCCTGTCATGCCCCGCTGGAACTGCTCGGCAAACTCAATAATTCTCCGTATCGTAGCAATCAGGGTTGTAACATAGAGCATATATGCCACCAAATCGCCAGGCTTTATCAGCCCCTTAACCATAAAAATTCCGCCACCTGTCACCACGGCAAGATACATGATGCCATCAAACATTCTTGTGGTTGTCTGAAATGCTGCCATATATTTATAGGTTTCCTTTTTTATCTCAAAGAAATGCCGGTTGTCTACAGCAAATTTTTCATTTTCCATATCCTCATTTGTGAAAGCCTTCACTACCTTCTGCCCTAAAAGGCTGTCTTCAATACGGGCGTTCAGTTCTCCAATCTGATATCTCTGTTTGGAAAATGCCCTCTTCATTTTTTTGTTTAAGGCCATACAGGTAAAAAACATAACCGGCACGATACAGAAAATAATCAGTGTAAGCCAGAAATTAATCCCGGACAAAATAATAAATCCAGCCACCGCCTTGATTGCTGCAATGAAAAACTCCTCCGGACAGTGATGGGCAAACTCCGTCACATCAAACAGGTCATTGGTAATCCTGCCCATAATCTGCCCCACCTTTGTATTGTTATAATAGGTATTAGAAAGCTTCTGAAGATGGGAATAGGCATCCCTTCGCATAGTAGTCTCAATTTTAGCACCCATTACATGACCCACATCCGCCATATAGTAATTGGCAATACTATCTATGATTCTAAGTCCCAGATACAATGCACCAAGCAGCAAAATGGTCTTAACCGAAAGCGACGCCAAATCCCGCATTCCCTCATTGGTAATATAACGCATGATAAGGGGCAGCACCAGTTCACAGATGGTTGTCAGTGCCGCACAGAACAAGTCCAACGCCACTGTTCCGACGTGTGCCCTGTAATAGGGAAGAAATCTCCTTAAAAGCTCTGTTGTCCTGTATTCCTTGTTATTCATTCTTCTCACCTCATTACTTTATTTCGCAATTACCTGATATTTTTTGCTAAAAGTGATTTGAGTATAACAGACAATTTATGAAAAGTACAATTTATTTTTTACTACTCCTCTTTTTTATATCTTAAGATTTCTTTAAGTTTTTTTAAGATTTCTTAAGATTATATTTTATTGTATATTCATGAATTATATGTTACCGTGTGACAATATGGTTCATAAAATCAAACAAAAACAGGAAGGTATGCAATAAGCATTTGCAATATAAATATGGGAGGCAATTATGAACAATGTATTAGAATATCTCGAAGCCAGTGCAGCAGCTTTTCCCAACAAGACAGCGGTCAAAGACAATAAAAGCTCCTGTACATACAGTGAGCTGCTGGCAGATGCAAAAAAAATCGGAATCCTGCTGGCAAGACAGACAGATATAAAAAAACCCATTGCTGTGTTTATGGATAAAAGCGTTATCACCCTGAAGGCATTCATGGGAATCCTGTATGCAGGATGTTTTTATACACTGGTGGACCCAGCCTTTCCCGCCGACCGAATCCGGCAGCTTCTTAATACACTACATACAGATATTGTTATAACGGAAAAGAATCAGGCAGAAAAGCTTAACAACGCAGGGTATAATAAAACAATTATATATACAGAGGATTTATTCACGGAAGAAAGAGAGGAAGCTGCTGATGCAATGCTTATGCAGCTCCGGCATAAGCTGGTGGATACAGACCCGGTTTATTGTAATTTTACATCCGGCTCCACTGGTGTTCCCAAGGGAGTTCTAATCTGCCATCGTTCCGTTATTGATTTTATTGAGCAGTTCACCGAAACATTTGGCATTACCTGTGATGATGTAATCGGCAACCAGGCACCCTTTGATTTTGATGTATCGGTAAAGGATATTTACAGCACATTAAAGCTCGGAGCAACCCTGATAATCATCCCAAGGTCTTACTTTATGTTTCCCAATGCAGTGGTAGACATGTTAGATGACAACAGGGTGACCACTCTGATTTGGGCGGTATCAGCGCTTTGCCTGTTAAACCGCCTCCACGGACTAAAACACAAAGCGCCGTCGGGAATTAATAAAATTATGTTCAGCGGCGAAATGATGCCAATAAAACAGTTAAATATCTGGCGCTCCTACTATCCGGATGCCATGTTTGTCAATCTGTACGGTCCGACTGAAATTACCTGCAACTGCACATATTATATAATAGACAAAGCGTTTTCGGAAAATGACAGGCTTCCAATGGGACGGGCATTTGCCAATGAACGGGTATTTTTATTGGATGCGGATGATAACGAAATACCATATACCAGTCCTGAAGTGACCGGTGAGCTATGCGTGGCTGGCACATCCCTTGCCCTCGGCTATTACAACGATTCTGCCGCCACTGCAAAAGCCTTTACGCAGAACCCGCTGCAGTCCGGCTGGCCGGAAACCATTTACCGGACCGGTGACCTGGCATACTACGGAGCTGATAACATGCTCTATTTTGCCGGGCGAAGGGATTTTCAAATCAAACATATGGGACACCGCATTGAGCTCGAAGAAATCGAGAGTGTTCTCGGCAGTGTCAGCACCGTGGAGCATGCCTGCTGTTTTTTTGATGAGGAAAAAGGAAAAATTGTAGCTTTCTATGTGGGCGGGAATGACAGGAAGCAGATTCTTAACGATATGAAACAAAAGGTGCCGGAATATATGCTTCCCAATATTCTCCGCTGTGTGGAATCCCTTCCTCTTACAAAAAACGGGAAAACCGACCGTCGTTTTATAAGAGAGCTTTATCAGAACAAAGCAAAAGAATGAGAGGATGAATTACATGCAACAGGACATGCTTCCATTTATAGCTTCCCATTACCAAACGCCCACATATGTATTTGACATGCAGAGTCTGCCTGAACGGATTGCGCTGATACGAAGCAGGCTCCCGGCAGGAACGCAGCTATGCTTTGCCATGAAGGCAAACCCTTTTTTGGCAGGCCCACTCTCCCGGCTGACAGACAGACTGGAGGTATGCTCCCCGGGAGAATATGAAATCTGCATCCGGGAACAGATAGACCCGGGAAAGATTGTGGTATCCGGCGTCAACAAAACCAGGGAATCCATGGAACGGATTTTCTCCTACAGTCATGGTGCCGGCATCTACACAATAGAATCCGAACTGCACTACAGGATACTCAGACAATGCGCCGGCAGGCTTGACAGAAGGCTTAAGGTACTGCTGAGACTTTCAAGCGGCAATCAGTTTGGCATGGATAAAACCAGCCTGGAACGGGTGCTTACTATGATACAGACGGATAACTGTATGGATGTAATCGGAATCCATTATTATTCCGGTACACAGAAAAAAGGACAGAAAATCCAACAGGAACTGCAACAGCTGGATACCTACGGCAAACAGCTGCTGGACAAATATAATCTGGACAGCTTAGAGCTGGAATATGGTCCCGGTCTTATGGTTTCATACTTTGAAAATGCCAGTGATGCAGAGCTTGCCGCAGCTGACGACAACAGCCAGCTTGATATGTTAAACCATTCTCTGGCAGCCATAGCCTCATACCAGCACATTTCTATTGAGCTTGGAAGATTTCTGACATGGAACTGCGGATATTATATGACACAGATAATGGATATTAAGCATACCTGTGACACAGGCTTTGTCATTGTGGATGGGGGCATCCATCACATAAACTATTACGGTCAGATGATGGGCATGAAAAAACCCTATATGCAGATTATAAGAACCCAGGATACCCCTGGAAATGTTGGAAAATGGACCATTTGTGGCTCCTTATGTACCGTAAATGATGTACTGGTGCGGCAGGTGGAGCTTGACGCCTTTGATATCGGTGACATTTTAGTCTTTGAACGCTGTGGCGCTTATGCCGTAACGGAGGGTATGGCACTGTTTTTAAGCCGGGAGCTGCCACAGGTGCTCTTAATTGATACGGATGGGAGCATCCAGATGTTAAGAAACCAGACACAAATTAATATATTAAATGGAAAAATGGAGGAAAAGGAAGATGGAAGAATTAATTGAAATTTTAGAGGAGCTTTTACCGGGAGAAGATGTGGCAAACTGTACCACACTGATTGATGACCATATTTTAAATTCCTTTGGCATTTTGTCTCTCGTATCGGAAATCGAGGATGCGTTTGATATTGAAGTTTCCCCGGCAGAGCTGACGCCTGAGAATTTTAATTCCGCAGCAAAGCTCTGGGAAATGATTAGCCGGCTAAAGGAGGAAAATTAGATTGGAGTATCATTTACTGACCTACAGTCTGTTATTTCTGCCTGTTGTAATTCTTTTTTACCAGCTTACACCAGCCCGCTTCCGCTGGCTGGTGCTTCTTACTGCCGATTATGTGTTTTTCTGGATGGTCAGCAAGTGGCTGATTCTATATCTGTTTATTGCAACCCTTGCCACCTATGGCACAGGCAGGCTTCTTGCCTATGTCTCTGAACATGCATCTGTAAAGGGAAAACAGCTGACAAAAAAGAAACGTTATATTCTTGCCGGCGGTATTGCGATTACACTTGGAATGTTGATTGTATTCAAGTATTTAAGGGTATTTGGACTTACCCTTATGGCACCAATTGGTATATCCTACTATACCCTGGAAACCATTTCCTATATGACAGATGTGTACAGGGGAACCATCAAAGCAGAGAAAAACCTTGCAAAGGTTGCCCTGTTCTTAAGCTTTTTCCCACAAATCATGGAGGGCCCTATCAGTAAATTCTCCGAAACAGCTGACTCCCTCTATGCCGGAAAGAGCATTGAATATAGCAATCTGGCATCCGGATACCAGCGGATTTTGTGGGGACTGTTCAAAAAAATGATGGTTGCCGACAGGCTTGCTCCCGTAATTTTCAAAATATTTGGAGACTACGAAAAATATGATGGTTCGGCAATCGCTGTCGCAGTGGTCTGCTACACTATTCAGCTCTATACGGAATTTTCGGGATGTATGGATATCATACTGGGAACCGGCGAAATATTCGGTGTGAAGCTTCCGGAGAATTTCCGGCAGCCATTTTTTGCAAAAAATGCTTCCGATTTCTGGCGCAGATGGCATATTACTCTGGGAAGATGGCTGAAGGACTATGTCTTTTATCCGCTTTCTCTGGCAAAGCCTGTTAAAAAGCTTGCCAAAAAGGTCAAGGGTGTCTGGGGAATTGGTGTCAGCAAATTTGTGGCACCACTTATTGCATTGTTTTTTGTATGGCTTTCAAACGGTATCTGGCATGGTGCCGGATGGACATATCTGTTTTATGGTATGTACTATTTTGTATTGATTTTTATTGAAAATATAACGGAAGCACCTATAGAAAAATTTATTGAGCGAAAGAATATACACACAGAAAAAATTGGCTGGCGTCTTCTTACCGCATTAAAGCTTTTTATAATTGTTAATGTTGGTGAATTGTTTTTTCGTGCCAGCAGTATTACCCAGGGCTTCGGCATGCTGGGAAGAATTTTTACCAGCTTCCATATTTCTGTGCTGAAGGAAATGGACTTTGGTCTGGATAATTATGATATCCTTCTTTCCCTTGGCGGAATATTTATTGTTCTGGTGGTAGACATTATTCATGAAAAAGGTATTTCCATCCGGGAGAAGGTTGCTTCCTTGAACCTTCCGCTTAGATGGAGCTTCTGGTATGCCGTCATTTTCTGTATCGTAATATTCGGCGCCTATGGCGCTGGCTATACGGTTGTAGATATGATTTATGCCGCCTATTAGGTAACGGCTGCTTTTAATGGAGGAATCGAACATTGAAAACACACAAGAATTTATTGAAATGCACAGGGTTCTTGCTTGGCCTTGTTATACTGCTTATTATAATTTCATTCTTTTTCCAGCGAAAGGATGGTCTTTATGTGTATGACTCCCTTTCTGTCAGTGTAAAAACTGCAGATATAAAAGCAGAGCCTGACAACAGTCTGGATATACTTTTTTTCGGTGACAGTGAAAGCTATGCCGCCTTTTCTCCCCGGCATTTATACTCCAAATACGGCTATACATCCTATGTGTGCGGTACAGCGGCACAAAAAGTCTGCGATACCTACGCAATCTTAAAGGATGCCTTTGAAACCCAATCTCCAAAGGTTATTGTACTGGAAACCAACTGCCTGTTCCGTGATTTGAAATCCAAGGAAGAGAATCCGGATTTGGTCATGAACTATTTAACAGACACCCTTCCTGTATTTGCAAATCACGCATCCTGGAAAAAGGCTGCCCGGAAGCTGCTGCCAAAAAGCCGGGATGAGCGGCGCAGAAAACAAAAGGGCTTCATTGTAAGAAAGAATGTAATACCCTATAAGGGCGGCAAGTATATGAAAAAAACCAAAAAGAAACGTACCGTCAACAAGGACATTTCCTCTTATCTGGAGCAAATTGTTACCCTCTGCGAAGAAAACCAGGCAAAGCTTCTTCTGGTAAGTACGCCGTCGCCAAAAAACTGGAACTACAAAAAGCATAACGGTGTGCAGGAGTGGGCAGATTCCCACAGTATTGATTATATTGAC
>JAXVOW010000144.1:0-3347 GCA_037301995.1 bacterium
GGTAGTGATGACAGTTCTTGGTGCTATTTTTATTGTAGTTTTATATTTTTGGGCATTGGCTGCCTTTTTTGGCATAAAAAAAAGACCAGACAGTATTATAGATTATGCAGTATTACATAATGTGAAATTTTCTGTCTTAAATGATAATTTTTTATATGCAGTAAAATGTGGAAACGGTATATTTATAGGAAATGAATATATATTTATACAGATTGCGAAAGGAATGCAGGTGGCAGCAAAAAAGGATATAACAGAATGCAGTGTAATCCGGATGGCGGGCTGGAATCCGGAACGCTTGTGTTTGCCATACTATTTGCTGACTGTGGAAACAGAAGATGATTGTATTATGAAGTACAGCATAAGTCCAATCGCATTTGATAAATTAAAAATCGGAGTAGGAGAGCAGGAGTTAAACGATGAAGAGGGCAATAATATTTAAACGAATTAATAATAAATAAGCAGGAGGTTATTAGTAATGAAGAGGAATCAGTATTTACCAATTGGAACCATTGTGCAGCTGAATGACCAGGAAAGAAAGGTTATGATTTGCGGCAGGCAGCAAATTGATTTAGACACGGGTGAGAGCTATGATTATATCGGATGTGAGTATCCATCTGGATTAGATGGAGAAAATATATTGTTATTTAATGGGGAACAGATTATGCTGGTTTATTTTCTGGGATATCAGGATTTGGATGAGCTTCACTACAGATTTCAATTAATAGGAGAAGAGGAAACCGAAGAGGAATAGGGGGATATTATGTCAGAATTCTGTATTAATATTGCAAGTTTAAATAATAATCCTGAACAGCTACGAAATAGTTTGTCTGTATTAAAAAAACAAATATCGGAATTGACTTCTGTAAAGGAGAATATTTCCATAGGAAATTCAACATCTACAATTAAAAAGAATATTGAAAAAGTGGAAAGTGAATTAAATCAGAAAGCTGACAGCTTGAAAGAATTGGCAAAACAGCTGGAAGAAATTATTCATACTTATAAAAAGGCAGAAGAAAATATACGGGCTAATAATATAGAGAAAAAGGATATTTCAACCAATCAGGATGAATCGGGAGAAGAAACTTCAGAAACAGATGATGATTCATTTATAGAGAATGCAATTCAGCAAGCTCTCGGTGGAGAGTTTTATGAAGGAGAAACAAACTGGTTAGGTACTTTCTTGTCATTGCTCATATCTTTTGTTCCGGGATTAAATTGTGCTGCAGATTTACGAGATTTAATTGCGGATGGTATAACGGTTTTTGGTGACGGAGAACTTACCCTCAAAGAAGCAGGACTCCTTGCATTGGATATAATAACCCTGGTTGGAGATGCAATTTCCCTTGGAGCGCTTGTAAAGGGCATTAAAGGTGCAACCAAAACAACAAAGCTTGCGAAAACAGCGGCGAAGCAATCTGCCAAAAGTACAAAGCAAGCAGCAAAAAAAGCAGGCAAAGCAGCCTCAAAGGCACAAAAAGAAGCAGCAGAGAAGGGAACAAGAAAAACCACAAGAAAGGCATTAAAGACAACGAAAGCGGCTGATAAGGCTCACAAAGAATCAAAGGCAGCAAAAGAAACAGCAAAGCAGGCATCTAAGGAGCACCGCAAGGCAGTCACAAAAGAGACAAAACAAGCTGTAAAAGAAGGAACAAAAAAGAATGTAAAAAAAGAAGTAAAAGATTATAAAGAAAATACACAGAAAAAAGTAACGGAAAAGCAGATAAAAAAACAGTATAAGTCAGAGACCAGAGCAGAAAGTAAAGCATCAAATGAGAAAAAGAAGTCTTCTTCAAAATAAAACTAATCCAGCATATAAAATAGAGTGATATCCTCAAATGCGGAAAGGTTCTTTCCGTCCAAATCTATACGGTATATATCTGCATTATCCTCAAAATAAAGTGTCTGGTCAATAATTTGGAGTTGCAAGGCATTGCCGGTATAGATTTGCTCTAAATCACTGCCGTCATTGTTGACCCGCCAGATGCCATCCTGGTCTGCTTCATTATTCCAGGAAGCCGTCACGTTTGAAGAGGCATATATGACATCGTTGCAGACATTAAACTCGTATATCGGATAGGGAAAGGTGATAATGTCAGCATTTTCAAGGTTTATGGCAGTAGGTGCAGAAGCAGTGATTTTGTGGATATATATTTCATTATTAAAACCTTTGGGGCCCGGAGGTGAACAGTAAAGGAGCCCGTTTTCGATGCAAAATTCCCCTATTGACTGGTTTATAATAACGGTTTTTGTTCCGTTATCAGGGTCTAATGCAATTAACTGGTATGCCTCATAGTCGTAAATATATAATTGGTCTTCATAAGGATAAAAATGGAATGTATGTTTATCAAATTCCGCAAGGGTTTCCGCTGTTCCCCCTGTAATTGGTATTCGGCTGAGAATATTTGAATCATCTATATATTTAAAGTAGTAAACATACTCACCATATACCACAGGATTTAGAATGGAATCATTATCAAGACAGGTAAAATTGCTGCCGTCTTTGCTCATTCGGTATAGCCCGGTAATGTATGTATAGGAAGGTCCATCGGGGATATCAATTGGTGTGCAGCGTGATGAAAAGACCAGGTAATCATCCGTTACATTGATATCGTGCATGGTATAATTGCAAAGCACCTCTTTTTGACTGCCATCCTTTGAAACACGGATGCCCCGCTCTCCAGGTACATCCTGGCTGTAGTACAGCCATTTGTCATCACTGGCAATTGCACCTGACGAATTGACATTCCCGGAGGTAATACCCGCTGAGCTTTTTGGACCGGGTGTTTTGATAAGTGTACTTCCCACAAGTATCAGTATGATGCTTAAGAGTGCACAAACGACAAGGGGTTTGATTTTTATTATATTTTTTCTTCTGGATTTCCCATATTTGAGATAGCCTTTTAAGTCCTTCAGACATTCTTCCGGACCGGTATACCGGTCCTTTGGGGAATAGGCACACATTCTGCAGATTATTTTTCCAAGCTCCTCATCAGCGTTTTCCGGACATGGTAAAAGAGCGCCGGAAAGTCGCTTTTCTACCGCCGCTTCAATATCGGTAAATTTAAAGGAATCATTTAAAAAAGGCAGTCTGCGGTTATTTAACAGCTGGTACATCATAATTCCCAGGGAATAAATGTCCACGGTGGAATTAAAGGTTTGTCCGGCAGCGATTTCAGGAGCCATATAGGCAAGAGTTCCCTTATGGGATGCCATCATGGTCTTTTCTAAAAGCCTTGCACTGCCAAAATCCCCCAGCAAATACCGGTTATCCTCTGCGACAAAAATATTAGAAGGCTTGATGTCACGGTGAATAATGTTGTGCTTCCTGCATTCTGAGAGAGAAGTCA
>JAXVOW010000145.1:0-3276 GCA_037301995.1 bacterium
CATTCTCATCATATTCATCGGAATATTCGTCATACTCATCATAGTCGTCATAGCCATATGCCTCTCTGGCCTGGGACTCACTCTTGATATCAATTTTATATCCAGTAAGACGTGCAGCCAGCCGTGCATTCTGACCCTCTTTACCGATTGCCAGTGACAGCTGGTAATCAGGAACCACAACCTGGGCACTCTTTTCTTCCTCATTTACATTAACAGATACTACTTTGGAAGGACTTAAGGAATTTTCAATAAATATGGCCGGGTCCTCACTCCAGGTAATAATGTCTATTTTTTCACCCTTCAAATCATCCACGATTGCATTGACACGATTTCCATTCATACCAACGCATGCACCAACCGGGTCAACATTTGGGTCATTTGACCACACTGCAATCTTGGAACGGGAGCCTGCCTCCCTGGAAATGGACTTAATCTCCACTGTTCCGTCAGCCACCTCTGTTACCTCTTTCTCAAACAGGCGTTTCACAAGCTCCGGGTGTGTACGGGACACAATCACCTTTGGTCCCTTGTTTGTCTCCTTGACCTCTACAATATATAATTTAATTCGGTCTGTCGGTCTGTAATGCTCCGATTTAATCTGCTCATTTTCCATAAGCAGTGCATCCATTTTATCATCAAGGCTGACAGAAATGTTCTTACCCACATAACGCTGTACAACACCTGTTACCACATCCTTTTCCTTACAGTAGAAGTGCTCATATAAAGCCTTCTTCTCCTCTTCCTTAATGGTCTGGACAATGACGCTTCTTGCCTGCTGTGCTGCAATACGTCCAAAATTCTTTGGCGTAATCTCCACATTTACAATATCCCCAACTGCATGCCTGGAGCTAATCATAAGCGCCTTTTCCAGAGAAATCTCCGTCGCATCATCCGTCACTTCCTCTACCACGGTTTTTGCCGCATACACCTCAATGGCTCCGGTTTCACGGTCCATATTCACCGTGATATTATCGCTTTTCCCAAAATCCTTTTTACATGCATCCAACAATGATTTCTCAATTGCTTCAATAATTACTTCTCTTGAAATTCCTTTCTCCTTTTCAATCTGCTCTAACGCAAGCATTAATTCTGACATTTTTCCGATTCCTCCTTTTATTTTCTTCTCTTCATTTTCTATTATGAATTACCACTCAAATGCTAATCTTATAAGCGCTAAATTGCCTCTTTCAATCACAAGCTCTCTGTCATCTTCTAATAAAACCGTAATTGTCTTATCATCATATTCCTTTAATTCTGCCTCAAATTCCTTATTTTTACTCCCGTCTAATGGTTTAAACAATTTAATCTCCACCATTTTGCCAAGGTTTCTCGCAAAGTCCTTATCCTTTTTCAAGGGTCTGAGCAGTCCCGGTGAACTCACTTCCAGAATATAAGGGTCTTTAAACTCCTTATCATAGGCATCCAGCTTTGGATTCAGGGCACGGCTTACCTCAACACAGTCGTCAATCGTAATTCCGCCCTCCTTATCCGCATAGACACGGAGATAATAAGTAGAGCCCTCTTTTACATACTCTACATCCACCAGCTCGAAGCCACGTTCTTCTATAATGGGAAGCACCAGCTCTTCACAGGTAGACTCAATTTGTTTCTTAGTCATAAATGACCACCTTTCCATATGAAATTGTAAAACATGTAAAGAGAGTGGACTGTTTGCCCACTCTCTTACAAATCAATATGTTACTATGCAAGAATACCACTACTTTCCAAAAAATGCAAGTATTTTTCTAACATTTCCCCAGCATGCTGCCTTTTGCTGTTTTCTTTTCATAGCTGCTGCATATCCGATAAGGACGGATAAGATGCAATGGCTCCTGGCTTCATTACGCTTTTTGCACAGTACAGGTTGGAAAACTGCAGCATTTTCTCCAATGTCTCCTTTGACAAATCATCAATGCTTTTATTCCCCGCCAGTGCTCTTTCCAGATTAAACAAAAATGAACCGATAAATGCGTCCCCTGCTCCGGTGGTGTCGAAAGCCTTGACTTTTACGCCATCCGCATGGGCAGTCTCACTTCTTGTATATGCCTCTGCTCCATCTGCTCCCTTTGTGTAGAGCACAAGGGAAACATTTCCCACAAACAGGCTTTTGATTGCCTCACTCTCATCTGTAATACCAGTAATAAATTCCAGCTCCTCATCAGAAACCTTCAACACATGAGCATATGGAAGAAACTCCAATACTGCCTGTTTCAGCTTCTCCTCCGACTCCCATAAATTGAAACGTAAATTCGGGTCAAAGCTTATAATGTTCCCTGCTTCTAACGCATATTCAATTGCTTTTTTATGCGCCTGCTTCATCGGAGTATCTCCCAGGGAAACCGAGCAAAAATGCAGGGCAAAGGAATCCGCAAACCACTCCTTTTTAATAGAAGCCTTATCTAACAGCATGTCTGCGCTGGGATTGCGGTAAAAGGAAAATTCCCGGTTGCCATCCTCCATAAGCGCCACAAATGCCAGGGCTGTATTCGCCTCTGAGGTGCGGCTGATGTATTCCGTACCGATATTAAATTCCTTAAAATTATCAATAATCTTGTCTCCAAAGGGGTCATTCCCAAGCTGCGTCACCATATAAGACTCGCCGCCAAGCTTAGAAAACGCACCACATACATTGGCTGGCGCACCGCCCACAATAGGAGAAAATGCAGCCACATCCTTAATCATTTTCCCACTTTCTGCCGGTATCATATCAATTAATGCTTCACCAATTCCTATCAGTTTTCCCATTTTTATCCTCCATCATCTCCAACATACTATTTTACAATGCATCCACTGTAATCTGTCCCATAGGATAGACCGCAATATCTGCATTGCCACATTCAAATGTCAGCTTAGTTCCCTTTTGCCCTTTATAATAACGGGTTGTAAATACCACTTCCCCGTCATTGATGTAATATTCCAATATAGAGGAATCCACAAGGATTCTCACAGAATGTATTCTGGAAACCAGACATTTCCGGATATCTCTTCCGCATCCGGTCTCCTCTGTAAGGGTAAGTGCTATATAACTGCCATTATAAGAGAAATTTACACCGTCTGCAATTGTTATTGCAAATTTTTCCGGTAATTCATTACACTCAATATCCCAATATTCTGAATCCAGCTCCATCACTGCATTACCATTGCATATCTGCTTTTCACCCCGGAGTGCTGTAATTTCGCTAACCGGCTGCTGATAAACCTTTGTAATGCCTGTATGTTCATCTGTTCTGACCGCCAGTCTTCTTGGAACCGTAAAACAGTGCTGCCAGTTTTCAG
>JAXVOW010000146.1:0-1355 GCA_037301995.1 bacterium
TTAGAATAGTATGCGTGGCTTTCCTGTGTTTTTATTCATTCCGCTTTAAAATCTTTATTTAATTTTCTGTTCCATGGTACTCTGAAGCCAGTCTAACTGCTCCTTCGCATCCTTTCCATCCCATATGGCATCAAATGCAATCCCGCTTTCCGTCAGATAATCTCCCAAAACCATAACCTTCGGAATCGGTTTTGAATTCAGATACTGGGCATAAATAACCTCCTGCATGGCGTCAAAGCCTTCCTTCTGGTTGATAACCGGCAGCTTTCCGTTGCCGGAATACTGGTTCTTTGCACATTCATAGCTCAGATAAAGGGCAAACATATTTCCCAGCGCAGTATCCTTTCCATATGGATTGATAAATGCTCCATAGGTGGTGGAAAATGTGGTGGAGGAAAGCTCCTCTGTTAAGCTTGGAACATAGGATATCTGGTAATTGGTAACATCCGTATCCTCTTCTGTATCACCTTCCGTATCCTCTTCGCCCTCCGCCTCTGTCTTCTGTTCTGTTCCCTGCATTTCATAGAGGGTCGGCAGGATATCTGACTTACACAGACCCAATACCAGGGTGCCATCCTTAATGCGGTTCATTACCGTATCGTGGGATATATTACTTTTATCCATCCACAGATAGGCGCTCAACGACTGAAAATATTCCATGGCTGCAATAGATTTCTCATCATTTACCTTAAACTCCGATGCCGTATCTCCCTTTTCGCCAAACAGATTGGCATAGGATGCAATAAACATGCTGTTGATATACGGGTCTGCCACATCCCACCGGAATACCGCCTTTGTGGAGCCGGTATCCTCGTACGCATCCAGAAAGGTCAGGATATCGTCAATAGATGCCGGTGCATTTTCCAGCAGATTGGCATCATATACCAGACAATAGGTGTCAAAATACACCGGATATCCATACTGCCTGTCCTGATATGTGACTGCGTCCTTTGCCACCTCCGGATAATTCTCTTTCCAGAATGCATCATCCAGCCATGTATTTTCTTCCGCCATTCCGCTGTTTCTGGCAAGCTCTAACTGGTCGTTTCCCATCAGATAAACATCCGGTCCGTTTCCCTTCTGGTTCGCCTGGTTCATATCGTCAAAAAAGCTGACTCCGTCATAATAGACCAGATTCACCTTAACGGAATACTCCTTTTCAAATTTTTCTACCTCAGCTTCCAGCCATGCCTTATCCTCATTCCCGGTGTACCAGCAGGTCAGGTTATCCTCCGCCGCGCTCTGCTTCCACTGTTCCATCAGACTCTCATAGCTTACCGGTTCGGCATCCGTCTCCTTATTCTGCTGTTTGGGTGTCCCACAACCCGCCAGTAAACCGGTTATCAATATGCAAA
>JAXVOW010000147.1:0-9875 GCA_037301995.1 bacterium
GAATAAAATTCCCTTGTCCTCCTGCTCATAATAATTGGGACATTCCAGCATATACCCAAAGGGATAATTCCCTATGTCCAGATTTCCAATATAGGTAAACCGGTCCGGCATGCTGCCCTCATACATAAGCAGGATGCCCTTATGCGCCAGACTTTCCCCACCTACAAGCATATAATAATTATTTTCTTTCTTCCACACATATGGGTCACGGTAATTCATCGTAGTAACGGAAGATTCTGCACCAAACAACTTTTTGCGGTTCACGATATTCTCTCCGTCAAACTCGGCGTAACAGGTATTAGGTGTCTGCTCCTTCCCTTGAATTCCTGTATAGTAAAGATATGTCCGTTCCTTTTCCCGGAATGCCATTCCGGTATAACAGCCATAGGAATCAAAGCTCTGGTCAGGATACATTGCCACATCCGCATCCTCATAGTGAATAAAATCCCTGGTCTTTAAATGATACCAGTGCTTCAGTCCATGAACGGGACCTGCCGGAAACCATTGATAAAAAATATGGTGAACCCCGTTAATCTGGCATAAACCGTTAGGGTCATTCATAAGACCGCATTTCGGTGCAATATGCCATGCCGGATAAAAGGCATCTTCCCTGGTGGTTTTCTGTATTCTTTTATAATATTCTTCCGGCATATCCTCTATACGGATATGCCGGTTCTGATGATTACTAAAATCATACTGAAACATAAGATACTCCTTTAAGGATTATTGCTGTGGTTGTTTGCGCATTGTAAGCCATGTTCCTGCAAAACCCACACCGATAGCCAATGCCAGAACAATTATATATTGAAGCATTCCACCCTGGAGATACAACAACATTCCTGGGAACATGGAAGCTCCGGTTCCCTTTGCACACAGGCCCACGATAGCAGCGAAGCCGCCGCCTACTGCACCACCAAGACATCCCATAAAGAACGGCTTGATGCGAGGGAATGTAAGACCATACATTACCGGCTCAGAAATTCCGAATAATGCAGGAATCAGAGCAGGAATCATATTGGCACGTTTTTGTTTATCCTTCTGCATCATTACAATTGCCAGACCTGCACCTAACTGACCTGCTATAGCGGCAGAACCCATAGGATTGATGTAGTCTACTCCTGTCTCTGTAAAAATGCTGACAATGATAGGCGTTACTGTGTGGTGCATACCCACAGAACAGAGAATCTGAATCAGACCGCCGTATGCGATTCCGCCGATTCCAAATGGGAGCTTCAACATCATTAAAATCAAATCGGTAAGTCCCTTTTCAATACCTGCAAGAACAGGACCTACTGCCAGAAGTCCTACCAGGAGGGAAATTAACAGAGTTAAAAATGGCACTAAAAGCAAATCCACAATATCCGGAATTATCTGGTGCAGCTTCTTTTCCAGCTTTGCTGCAAAGAAGCCCATGAACAGAGCAGGAATAACAGAACTCTGATATCCGGTTATGTTCAATGTAAACGGACCTATATGCAGCTGCAACGCCTCAGCCACTCCATTTACCACATCCCATTTGTCCGGCAGGTTTGGTGAAACCAGCATTAATCCAAGTACAATACCCAGAATAGGGGAGCCTCCGAACTTCTTACACGCAGACCATGCAACCAGCACCGGAATAAAGGTATAGGCTGTATCTGTCAAAATCGTATAGATGGAATCAAACTCTGGTGAAAAGGTAACACCGAATCCATTAATCAAAAGGCTTCTCAATCCCATCAGAATACCGGTTGCCAGTAATACCGGAATAATAGGAATAAAGATATCTGAAATCATCTTTGTGGCACTCTGGAACGTGAATTTCTCCTTTGTACCATCCGCATTCTCAGATACCTCACCACCCAATCCGCACAATTTCTGGAATTCATCACATACCTTATTGACGAATCCGGTACCGAGAATGACCTGGTGCTGTCCACTGTTTTCAAAATATCCGGCAACTCCAGGAATTTCTTTCATGGCTTCTGCGTCTACCTTAGCCGCATCCTTTAAGGTCACGCGAAGCCGGGTTGCACAATGTGTAGCATTCGTCACATTGTCTTTTCCGCCAAATGCTTCCAACACTTTCTGTGCTACAAGTACAGGGTCTTTTTTCATTTTAATTACCTCCTTTTCACACCTGTTGCTCCAGGCATTATAAATTTGTAATAATTTTTCTTTTATCAAAACGATTCGATATGTGCAATTTTTTAAGTGGCTATCCAACGGATACCGTTAAAGCCACTACATATTTCCTTATCGAATCGTTTCGATATGTCTGATATTATAATAATATTCACAATAGCTTCTGTCAAGAGTCCTTGATCAAATTCCACACTTTACACAAAGAAATTGATTATTGTTAGGGCATTTTGTACAAACATCAGGTATCTCCAGCCTGAAGAGATACCTCAAATACAGTCTCCATGCTGGGTTTCCCACCGCTTTCAATCATCATCAGGATTAATTCTACCGCTTTTTCTGCCATTTCTTCAATCGGCTGTACCACTGCTGTCACAGTGCGCTCTCCGGCTCTGGTAATATAGGTTCCGTCAATAGCCACAATACTTATGGATTCTGTAGAAATTCCTCTCTTAGCAGCTTCTTTCATGCATGCCATGGCTGCCATATCTACCCCGAATATGCCATCCACGTCAGGGCAGCGTTCAAATACCTGTTGCGCCGCCTTCTGGTATCCCTCCGGCGTGAATACATTATAGCCAATAGGAATATTGATTACCTGAATACCCTCTGCCTCCAGCAGACTGCGAAAGGTCTCATCACACTCGTTATCGTAATTCTGAATGGTATGGGAACTCACCAGCTGAACCACCTTTTTTCTGTTCTTTTTTACAAACTGTTCTGCGGCAAGCTGGGCAATCTGCCTTTTGTCCGCTCTCACCGTGGGAATATTTTCTGAAAGATACCGGTCTAAGGTAAGAATGGGCTGGCTGATTTTGAGATATTGTTCAATTTCCATAGAATGTGCCCCCATAATGACACCGTCCATGGTCTGCCGCTCCAGCATCTGAAGATATGCTTTTTCCACATCCTCTCTCCCTGCCGTACCACACACCATAGTCTTGTACCCATGCTTGTAGAGACTTTTCTCTGCATATTTGATAAAGGTACTGAAAAACGGATGCGCTATATCCGGAATAATAATCCCAACAATATTTGAATGCTGTTTTTTCAGATTCCGTCCCAGCTCACTGGGTGTATAATTTAATTCTTCCATTACCCGCAGGATTTTTTCACGGGTTTCCTGTGATACATATCCTTTGTTATTGCACACAAGAGATACGGTACTCCGGGAAACTCCTGCCCGCTTTGCAACATCACTGATACTTGCCACAATATCTCCTCACTTTTTATAAATTATGATTCTTTCCTCTCCATTAAATCGGTATTCAACGCCTCCAGATAGTGAACCAGTGCGGCTCCCTCCGGTTTAATAAAGTACTTCGGGTCCAGCTCTGTGTATTTAAAGTTCTTCACATGCCCATCCCTTTCAATTCTCTCTACATATTCCTTCAACACACGAAAAGGAAGATAATAAAATTCATTTCTGGCTGTAAAATAGATTAACAGAAAACTGACGCCCCCTTGTTTTTCAAAATTCTCCATAAAGCGTACCTGATGCGCATGGATGTTCTGCATCGGAAAGGTATCCGTATGGCACTCCTTCGCATCAAAACAGATGGGAATGGACTGTACAACCCCGATATAGTCCACAGTGGAATCCTTTTCAAAATAAGCAAGGGTAATATGTCTGGTTGCCTTGTCGATTTCAATCGGAGTAATGGGGGTGGGAATTTTCTGCACCAAAGCCAGTGATTTTTCCGCATATATATCATTTGTCATATTGATGAGCTCCTCAAAGGTCGAGCCTCTAAGACCTCTGGAATTCCATGTTGCCATGCATTAACTCCTTACCTCGTATTCCGGAAATATCCTGCTTTTTATCTCTTCAAACTGTTCCGGCAAAGCAGCACGAAGCAGCTTTCCGGAAAGCCGTTCCGGTATTTCCTCTTTGTCCTCAGGAAATGTTATCTCATAGGCGTGTAACAGCTGATGCCGGAGCCCAAATTCTTTTTTGAAGACAGCATTTACACTCTTTAACCCATATTTGCCATCTCCGATAATGGGATGTCCTGCAGAGCACAAATGAGCCCGTATCTGATGGGTTTTCCCTGTCACCAGCTTCACCTTAAGCAGGGTGTATTCCCTGTCCTGAAAGGTTCCATGGGCAAGGGGCTCATACCTGGTCTCAATAAATGCAAGCTTATCCACACCCTCTGCCTGTGCCTCCTCCTTTGATTGATAAATAACCACCTGGTTATGGGATGCCTTCTTCGTCAGAAATCCCTTTATGGTACTGGAATTTTCAACATTCCCTGAAACAACTGTCACATAATATTTATCAAGTGTCCGTTCCTTTAGCAATTTTGACAACAGCTGGGAGCCCTTTAGGGACATACCAGCTAAAATAATACCGCTGGTATTGCGGTCAAGACGGTTGCAGACAGACGGCGTAAACAGAGAATTTTCCGGATGCTTTATATTATAATATGCCACAATTCTCTCATTTAAAGAATAATCATCCGCCTCTGCCTTCTGTGACAGCATACCGGCTGGTTTATTCACAATCAGAATATCCTCATCCTCATATAGGATATCCATATTCTGAAGGTCCGAAGCAGATTCTCTTTCCTGCAAATCACTCCCGCCTGATATATCCTTAAAAACCGGCACCCTTCCATCCCTGCGGAATTTGGCAATCGTCTCATCTGTCATATATATCTGAACCACATCCCCGGTGTTAAGGATTTCGCTCCCTGAAGCTTTTTTGTTGTTCCACTTGATATTCTTTTTGCGGAGCATCTTATACAAAAAGCTCTGAGGGGCATTATCCAGATATTTTCCCAAGAACTTATTAAGACGCTGCCCGGCATTTATTTCACTGATTCTTATCTCCTGCATGTAAACTTCCCCATTCAACAGAATTTATCACATAGGCAGCAGCCTTGCCACAGCTGCCACCATTTTCATCGGCAGTCCATATATGGAAATTTCCTTTCCTGCCCCGGCATCCCGCAGTGCCTTCCTTACCACCGGCTTCGGTTTTACCGTCACAAGCTTTTTGAGAACTTTTTGTTCCCTTCCCCGGTTCGCCAATTCTAAAAATTCCGTATCCACCGGGCCTGGACATACCGCTGTCACAGTAATTCCCTGTTTCTTTAACTCTGCGTGGAGAGCTCTTGAAAAGCTTAACACAAACGCCTTGGATGCCGCATATACTGCAAACTCCTTTTGTGGCAGAAATGCACTGGCAGATGCCAGCTGAATAATATTCCCCGGCTTTGCCATATACGGAAGCACCATATGTGTTACCAGAGCCAACGCTTTATCATTTAACTCCACCATATTTTCCACTTCCTCTTTTTCCAGCTCGTCAAATCTTCCGGCTCTGCCCACACCGGCTGCATTGACCAAAACCCGTACAGAAGGATTTTCCACCACTAAATGCTCAGATAATACGTTTAAATCTGCCTCCCGGCATAAATCCAGAGCCAGTACCCGGACACGAAAATAATATCCCTCCTCTTCCATTGCAAGCAAAGGCTCTTCCCTCCTTGCAATTACCCATACCTCCTCCAGCGTCTTTGTACATCGGTTTAACTGTCTTACAAATTCTCTTCCCATTCCGGAAGAAGCTCCTGTTACGATTGCAATTTTTTTCTCCATATTACATCCACCTCCAGCCTGGAAGATATTTATTCTTTATAGTACCCTTTGAAAGCTTTCCAAATCCTAAAGGATATTGCTCTACACAGATTAAACAAATTCCATCTCTATACGCTTTTATCTCATTTTCTTCCAGTTCTATAGTTTCGCCCTTCAGATATTTTATGACCCGCTCGTCCTCCACCGGTAGACAGATGGAATTGGGAAACTGGGACGCTTTCAAAAACATGGCAAGGGACTGGCTCGGCTCAAAACGGTTCTTTTTCATATCTCCCATATACAGACCACAGCGCAGAATCCTGAGACCCTTTACATAGGGCATTTTTTCAGGTATATAAAATACCCGCTCCCTCTGTACATCCATACGGGATAAATCAAAGGGATACTGAATACTCTCTATGAAATCAACCGCCTCCCTGCTTAACCGTTCCTTTGAAAATATATATTCTGTAACCGGTAAAACAGCCTCTTCCCTGTCTTTTCTGACCATGGCTACAAAATGTCCCTCACCTTCTATGCAGTGCGGCCATAACCTTCTGCATTTTGTAAGCTCCTCATTACCGGTAAGTCCCCATTCCGGATGTCCCTTATCAAAGCCATCAAACAGGGGCAGCTCCTGTAAATGCAGGGAGTCATCCAAAGACAGCAGGTATTCCATTGCCTGTTCATTCTCTTCCTTTGAAAATGTGCAGGTAGAATAAATCATGGTTCCGCCGGGCTTTAACATGGTTACCGCCTCTTTCAAGATAGAACGCTGGAGTCCCACAAACAAGTCTACACCGTTCTTCTCCCAGGCCTTTGTCATGTTTCCCTGTTTCCGGAACATTCCCTCCCCGGAGCAGGGCGCATCAATTAAAATCTTATCAAAAAATCCCGGAAACCGTTTTGCCAGCTCATTTGGCGGCTCACTGGTAACAAGCGCATTTCCCACGCCAAATACCTCAATGTTTTTCAAAAGCGCCTTTGCCCGGGAATTGCTGATATCATTCGTAACAAGAAGTCCCGTGCCATGAAGCTTCGCCGCCAGCTCTGTGGACTTTCCTCCAGGAGCTGCACATAAGTCCAGCACCACATCCCCCTCTTCCACCGGAAGCAGGCTTGCGGTTGTCATGGCGGAGGGCTCCTGAATATAGTAAAGCCCCGCAAAATAAAAGGGATGCTTCGCCGGCTTTTGTGCCTTATCATAATAAAATCCATTGGGACACCAGGATACCTGTCTCAATTCATATGGGGAAAGCTTAAGAAAATCCTCCACTGAAATCTTTGCGGTATTCACCCTGAGCCCCTGATATGCATCACATCCAAAGGAGGCCAGATAATTCTCATAATCTGGCCCTAACATTTCTCTCATTTTTTGTTCAAATGCAACTGGTAATTCCATTCCTTTATCCTACATAAGACTCTGTGCCTTATATCCCTCTGAAATAATATCTAACTGCTTTGAAAAACGTTCTAGCTGCTCTAAATTCTCCGTCTGGTATACCTTATAAAACTCATCCTGAATTTTAAGCACCTCCCGCTTGCTTGCAACCTTAAACAAATTCTGAATATTGATTAAGATATCCGAAACCAGGGTTGCCTTGATTTGGAAAATATTCTGAGCATCCATAATCTCATCCCGGACAGAGCCCATTTCTTCATCCAGTGTAATAATGGCATCCGAAGCCTTTAACAGTTTTTCTTTGATATGCTCCGGCATATTGCCCTTATATTTATACTGTAACGAATGTTCAATGGTTGCCCAGAAATTCATGGCAAGGGTACGAATCTGGATTTCTGCCTGGATTCGCTTGGTACCGTCTAAGGTATATACATCATAATATATAATCATGTGATAACTCCGGTAGCCGCTTTTTTTCATATTATTAATATAATCCTTTTCCTTAATTACCTCCATATCGGTGCGATTATGTATGATTTCCACGACCTTTTCAATGTCCTCTACGAACTGGCACATAATCCGGATACCCGCCATATCCGAAATCCGGTCATCAATCTCTTCAATTGAAATATTTTTTTTCTGCATTTTATCAAGAATACTGGATATTTTCTTTACGCGTCCGGTCACCTGTTCAATGGGCGAATAAAGACCTGCATTTCTGTATTCTTCAATAATATGGTTAAATTTTACGATTAATTCATCCACCGCCAGGCGGTATGGGTCAAGAATCTCACGCCAAAGCTGAATTTCCATATTGTAGTCACCTATCCTTTTTATATAATATAACAGTAATCATTCAAATGTCCTTCTCTGCAGGACATCTGCTTTTCTCACGTACATCACATATTTTACACACAGTTATATGTATTGTAGCATAGTTAAACAGAAAATGAAAGTACTACTCCTCGTCAATTTCCTGCAGAAATGGATATGGATTGACAGTCTTTTCATTTCCTGTTGTATCCTTTACATATATTCCAAAATGCAGATGGGTATCAAATCTGCCCTTTGTTCCTTCCTCTCCTTCGCCGGTATTCCCCATAAAGCCAAGAAGCTCTCCAGCCTTTACCCTTTTTCCGGTTTCAAGACCGACAGCATAGGAATCCAGATGTGCATAATAGTAATAAATGTCATTATCCGAGGTAACTCCAATCCGGTATCCTCCAAGATAGAGCCAGCCCAGATTCGTAATCACACCATCTGTGGCGCTTATAACAGGAATCTCTCCGGGCAGGTTATCCCCGTCCATAATATCACAGCCCTCATGGACACCACTTCCCCTTGCCGCTCCATAGGAATCCGTAAAGTACAGGCGTTCCCGGTATCCAAGAGGAACCGGAAAACACCGTAAATCCTTTTGTATTAACAGCTCTGTGCTCTGTTCCGTAATCCGATTTTCTCGATTGGTACATGAAATTTTAAAGGTTAACTGGTGCATTCCATTAATCCATATCGACTCTGCAAGCAGAATCAGTAAAATCCATAGATACATATTCCGTTTCTGTACCATAGAAGCCTCCAGCTGTCACATACATTCTATCCGCCTAATAATATAATTTGCCCGTTCATAGATTTCAATCGGATTTACCTTCATCCGGTAAACACCGTCCACATATACAATACGTCCTGCAATCATGGTCATTATTACATTGTCATTGCTGCCGCTGTAAACCAGATTATTTACCAGGCTGTTTACCGGCTGCATGTTAGGTTTTAACAAATCCATTAAAATCAAATCTGCCTGTTTACCCTCTGCCAATATATCGCAGTCTGTAAGCCCCAATAAGCGCGCCCCGTTTACCGTAGCCATTTCCAGAACTTCACTTGGCGAAACAGCTGCCGCATTGTTATATTTTACTTTCTGTAATGCATTGGTCAGATACATTTCCTTGAAAAAATTGAGACTGTTGTTGCTGGCTGGTCCGTCTGTTCCAATGGCAACCGGAATTCCATCCTCTAAATACTCCATAACCGGTGCAATGCCACTGGCAAGCTTCAGATTAGAGGACGGATTTGTCACTACATAGATTCCCTTTTCCTTTAAAACAGCTCTGTCCTCCGGAGAAGTATACACCATATGATGTCCGGCACCCCCATATTCAAATAGTCCCAGCTCATCCATTACCTGAACCGGCGTTTTTCCATATCTTTCGACACACCCAGCCACCTCTTTTTCAGTCTCGCTGTTGTGCATGTATACCGGAGCCTTATACTGCCGGCTTAAATCTGCAACCGCCTCTAACAATTTCCGGCAGCAGCTGTATTCGGAATGGAAGCCTAACCGGTAATCCACTAACGGGTGACACTGATGAAAGGTTTCGTAATCATGAACCAATGTTCCGACAGCGTCCTCGGTCTGCTCCTCCCCGCCAGATACAGTTCCCGACAAAACAACACGAAAGCCCATATCCATACAGGCACGGGCAATCATTTCCGGATAAAAATACATCTCAAAGCTGGTAGTAATTCCTCCACGGACATATTCCAAAACCGCAAGCTGCATCAGTGTATAAATGTCCTCCTCCTGAAGCTTTGCCTCCGCCGGGAATATTTGAGTATTCAGCCATTCCTGCAGGGGTAAATCATCTGCAAAGGAGCGCAGAAACGTCATAGGGCCATGGGCGTGACAGTTTTTAAAGCCCGGCATTAAGAGATTTCCCATACAGTCAATTTGTTCATCAAATAAAAGGTCAATCTGTCCAGCTTC
>JAXVOW010000148.1:0-4081 GCA_037301995.1 bacterium
TGCGCCGGAGATTTTGGAAACCTTTTTAAATAAGCATCCGGATAACGATTATTTTGTGAAGTTTAATTGTCCGGAATTTACCTCTCTGTGCCCTATTACCGGGCAGCCGGATTTTGCCACCATTTATATCTCCTATGTTCCGGGTAAGCTTATGGTGGAATCCAAATCATTAAAATTATATTTATTCAGCTTCCGGAATCATGGAGATTTCCATGAGGATTGTGTGAATATTATCATGAAGGATTTAATCAGACTGATGGACCCGAAATATATTGAAGTGTGGGGCAAATTTACACCGAGAGGTGGAATTTCCATTGACCCATACTGCAATTATGGAAAGCCGGAAACGAAATGGGAAGAGGTTGCCTGGAACCGGCTGGCAAACCACGATATCTATCCGGAAAAAGTAGACAACAGATAGGAAACAGAAGAGCGGAGCTGCTTATGACATATCAGGAGTGTGTAGATTATATATTATCCGTTCCCTTATTTGCCTCAAAGCTGGGGACGGATAATTTAAACAGGATATTGGACATCATGAATCATCCGGAACGCAGTTATCCGGTTATCCATGTAGCAGGTACGAATGGAAAGGGTTCTACCTGCTCTTTTTTGGCGTCTGTTTTGGAGCATTCCGGGAAGAGGACAGGTTTATTTACCTCGCCGCATTTGGTAAGGATAAATGAGCGTATTCGAGTGAATCACGATAGTATTTCCGATGAGGCCTTTGTGGAGGTATTTGAGGAGACAATGGAGTATGTCAGGGCTGCAAAAAATGAGGGCATCTCTCATCCCTCTTTTTTTGAGCTGATGTTTTTGATGGCGGCGCTCTATTTCCGGAAACAGAAGGTGGACTGTGTTATCTTTGAGACCGGGATGGGCGGAAGACTGGATGCAACAAATGTGGTGAAGCCGGCTGTTGCCGTCATCACCTCGGTAGCATTGGACCATATGCAGTTTTTGGGGAATACCATCAGAGAGATTGCAGCAGAGAAGGCAGGCATCATTAAACAGGGGATTCCGGTGGTTTTTTATGACCGGGGGGATGAGGCAACGGAAGTTATTTCCAGTTATTGTCAGAAAATGGAAGCGCAATTACATATTGTCGAAAATTCTCAGTATAAAATATCAAAAATTACAGAAAAAGCCATTGATTTTTCTTTCAATAGTGGTTATTATGAATATAATGATTTAAAAATCAGAAGAACAGCACTTTACCAGGTTGAGAATGCAATGCTTGCGGTAAAGGCATATGAAATATTGAACATGACTAACAGTATATGTGATGTAACTCAGAAGGAAGCTTTTGATGTTCATTGCAGATTGACAGATAAAGATATACTTAACATAAGGGCGGGACTGTGGAATATGGTCTGGCCTTGCAGAATGGAATGTATTGCAGAGCATATCTACATAGATGGTGCACATAATGAAGAGGCAATAGAAGCATTTTGCAAAACCTTGGAAACATTGTTCCCTGAGGAACAAAAGATTTTATTATTTGCTGTCTCAAAGGACAAGGATTATGAACGTATGATTCAGCGGCTGTGCCGGATTTCTTTTGAGGAAATTATACTCGTAAGGTATGAGGGAAGCAGAGCGGCGGAGTTAGAGGCAGTGGAAGCAGCATTTAGACGTTTTTCGGGCAGCAGGATTGCCACCTTTGATGATATAGGAGCAGGCTTTGAGTATGGAAAAAGCCATGTTAAGGAACAGTATTTATTTTGCGTAGGCTCACTATATCTGGCAGGTAATCTGCTTAGTTTAGGAGTATAGATATGATTAATTTTGATGAGGAAGTAAGAAAATTTAAGCCATGTCTGGAGGTTTCCCAGGCAGAGGATGCTATATATAATAACGATGTAAAAGATATAACAGATGTATTAGAAGAAATGTTACAACAGTTAAATAATAAACAGGCGAAATAGGCGGTGAAGAATATGGAGTGTTTGAATTGTGGAGCACCTGTATTAGAGAACGGACACTGCAGCGACTGTGGAATGAATTATAAGCTGTTGGCAAAGGCTTATAATACATCTAATTATTATTATAATTTAGGCTTGGACAGAGCAAGTGTCAGAGATTTAACAGGTGCAATTGATGCATTGAACTTGGCGTTAAAATATAATAAACAGAACATTAACGCCCGTAATTTATTAGGACTTATCCACTATGAGATGGGTGAGATTGTGCTGGGCTTAACCCAGTGGGTAATAAGCAGCAGCTATGATGCTGGAGAGGATAACATAGCGGGCAAATATATCAAAGAGGTACAGTCAGACCCGTTGAAGTTAGAGGAGGCAAATCAGCTTGCAAAGCAGTTTAACCAGGCATTGATACATGCGAAGCAGGGAACGAAGGATTTGGCATTTATCCAGTTAAAAAGGATACTTGCCGGCTACCCGCATTTTGTCAAGGGTTATCTGCTGCTGGCATTACTCTATATGGACAGCGGGAATCCGGATAAAGCCAAAAAAGCCATCAAACGGGTACTGCGCATTGATAAAAACAATACTCTTGCAGTGAAATATCTTGCAGAAATGGGTATGGCACCCCGTGATGTGATTGCCATGAAGGAGAGCAGTACACGCATTGACGTTGATTCAGCCTATACTGACGAAGACCAGTATAAATCAGACCTGGAAACCTTTGTTGAAAAAGGGCTGGAGGAGATTGATAACCCGGATTTGTCAGTGGGCTCATACAAGGAAATCAATCATAACAAGTTTAATCTGATATATGTGTCTGTGGGATTGATTCTGGGAATCCTGGCATTCTGGTTGTTGATTTTACCTACCAAATTGAATTCAGCAAACCAGGAAAACAGGGAGCTTCAGTTATCCTACAGTGAGGAGATTTCCAATAAGAATGTTACAATCTCTGATTTAGAGAGCAAGGTGGAGGATTTGGAAAAACAGCTTGCGGCAAAGGATGAGGAAAGCACCAAGGCAAAGGATGAAGAAAAGGATTCTAAGGAGTCATTCCAGGTTATTAAGGATAATATTCCCAATACTGCATATGAGACCCTGTGCTCTGAAGCGGCAAAAGCCATAACTGAGAATCAGTATGAGAAGGCTATCAGCATGTGTAATGTTGCACTTCAGATTCAGGAGGGCGAAGAGGCATATTATAATCTGGGAAAAGCATATCTTGGAAATCAGGATGAAGAAAAAGCGAAGGTTGCATTTATGAGTTTGAAAGAGAACTATCCCGAAAGTAGTCATATAGAAGAAATAACAGATTATCTCTCGGAGTAGATAAATTTAACTACAGTTAAAATTGTATTGGTGTATACCGGCAAATAAGATGCCAGAGAAAAATAAACAAAGTACGAAAGAAAAGACAACAGGTTTCATGTTAAGCTGTTGTCTTTCTTTTAGTTTATAGGAAGGTGAAGGGAAAATTATGAAACAGGACAACTTATTTGAAGTAAAAGGTGAAACACTGATTATTGAGCTTCCGGAGGAGCTGGACCACCATACGGCAGGAATTATACGGGAAAAAACGGATTCCTATTTTACCTGTAAAAAAATAAGGGATGTGGTTTTTGACTATGAAAACACGCATTTTATGGACAGCTCGGGTATCGGACTTGTAATGGGAAGATATCGTGAGGTACGGTATCTCAAGGGAGATATCTATATCGTTGGAATTAATGATAAGATTTCAAGAATTCTGGAAATATCCGGTCTGTACAGAGTTGCGAAGCAGCAGAAGGATGTGAAGGAGGCTCTTTTGGACATTGAGAAAAAGTATGGCGGGAGAGAAGCCTAGAAATATTTGAACTGTGTTTTATAAAAATTAACTTCGGTTAAATAGTAACAAAGAAAAATGAGGATAACGTATTAAAATGAAAAGGGGAAATAGTATGGAACATTTTAACAATCAGATGGTAGTAGAGTTTGACAGTATTTCAAAAAATGAAAGCTTTGCCAGAGTAGTGGTGGCAGCATTTGTATCAAGACTGAATCCTACACTGGAGGAAATTGCGGATATTAAAACGGCGGTGTCAGAGGCGGTTACCAATTCCATCATTCATGGATATGAAAACAGGGATGGAAGAATACGGATTGAAACGCGG
>JAXVOW010000149.1:0-3593 GCA_037301995.1 bacterium
TCGTTATGTGTTTATCTGGGAATAGAACCGGAGGAAATCAGTGACCATATAATGTGAAACCGTTAATTTCGTATTAACGGTTTTTTTTATTTTATAGGAAAATGTGTCCCGATAATGGTACACCACATATGCTATGCTTAGAGCAGCTGAAGACGGGAATGTAAGTATATGGAGGGATGTATTATGCAGGGTGGCTGGAACAGGATATGGACAAGAGTTTTTCTTATTTTCATGGTGATTTCTATTTTAGGAGGGAGTGTCGGATTATCCATATGCGCATGTGCGAAGGAGACTGCTTTGCCGGACAATGTGGTGGTGGTAAAGAATGAAAAGGTAATGATAAGCAGGCTGATTTCCGGAATGAAACGGCACCGGTCTTCCTTTGCTTTTTATTATCCGGGAATTGAAGGGGATTTTATCCGTTACCGTAGACGGTCGGCTTCCTACAGGGATTTTATGGATAAGCTGGCAGCAAAGAACGGTTATATAACAGGAATTTTGTCCGGTACATGCATTGCGGTACGGGGAACGAACCCTAAGTATGTAACCCTTCAGTTTAATTATCTGACCACAAAGAAACAGGAACAGAAAATTGACAGAATAGCCCGCTCTATTGCGAGGAAGTACCGGAAGGGGAGCCGCGCGGCAAGGGCAAAGAAAGCCCATGATTATCTGGTGCGGCATATGCGGTATGATGACCGGTATTACAGCCCCTATCATGCATTTACCAGGGGAAAGGGAATCTGTATGTCCTATGCACTGGCATATCAGCGGCTTATGCAGGAGATGAATATTCCATGTATTTATATCAAGGGAAAGAATCACGCATGGAACATGGTGAAAATCAACTCTGTCTGGTACAATGTCGATGTGACATGGGATGATGCAGGAGGGGGGTACCGATATTTTTTGAAAGCAGATAAGGATTTTCCGGGACATAAGAGACCAAAATCAAAATGGCTGTCTTCCCTGAAAAAAGCCAGACATTCCTATAATCTTGGAAAAATAAGATAAGGAATTTAAATTATTTGAAAAGTCAGTGGTGTTATGCTACAATATTTCTGGTTTAGTTTTATACAATATAAGAAGCAAGGAGGATAAACGCGTGATTAAATTATATGAAGGCGGCGCTTATCTTGTGAATGGTATGGATATCATTGAAGATGGTGCAAATCAGGAAGAGATTCTAAAGAGTAAGACAGGAAGTGTTGTTTCAAAGGAAGAGGCAGCTAAGAATACAATGGCTTATAATATTCTGAAAGAGCATAATATTTCAGACAATATGGACAAGCTCCAGATTAAATTTGATAAACTGACATCCCATGATATTACTTTTGTAGGGATTATCCAGACAGCCAGGGCATCCGGACTGGAAAAATTCCCGATTCCATATGTACTGACCAATTGCCATAATTCTTTATGTGCAGTGGGCGGAACCATTAATGAGGATGACCATATGTTTGGACTTTCCTGTGCAAAAAAATATGGTGGAGTATATGTTCCTCCTCATCAGGCAGTTATTCATCAGTATGCCAGAGAGATGCTTGCAGAATGCGGTGCAATGATACTGGGTTCCGATTCCCATACACGTTATGGCGCACTGGGAACCATGGCAATCGGTGAAGGCGGCGGTGAGCTTGTAAAGCAGCTGCTTTGCCAGACCTATGACGTGAAAATGCCGGGGGTTGTGGGAATTTACTTGGATGGTAAGCCGGAGCCGGGCGTGGGACCACAGGATGTTGCCCTTGCCATTATTGGAGCAGTATTTGCAAATGGATATGTTAAGAATAAAGTAATGGAATTTGTTGGTCCTGGTGTAGATAATTTAAGCGCAGACTATAGAATTGGTATTGATGTAATGACCACAGAGACTACCTGTTTGTCTTCTATCTGGAAAACCGACGATAAGGTTAAGGAATTCTATGAGATTCATGGCAGAGGAGAATCCTATAAAGAGTTAAATCCTGGCGCTGTCACCTATTATGATGGCCTTGTATATGTGGATTTAAGCAAGGTAAAACCAATGATTGCCATGCCGTTCCATCCAAGTAACACCTATACTATTGAAGAGTTGAATGCAAATCTCATGGATATTTTGGAAGATTGCGAGAAGCGTGCATTAGTCAGTCTGGATGGAAAGGTAGACTTTACATTAAAGGACAAGGTCCGTGACGGCAGGTTATATGTAGACCAGGGAATTATTGCAGGTTGTGCAGGCGGCGGTTTTGAAAATATCTGTGCAGCTGCGGATATACTGAAGGGAACAAGCATTGGTGCAGATGAATTTACACTGAGCGTGTATCCGGCTTCAACTCCGATTTATATGGAGCTGGCAAAGAATGGAAAGCTGGCAGATTTGATTGGCACCGGTGCCATTGTGAAAACTGCATTCTGCGGACCATGCTTTGGTGCTGGTGATACACCGGCTAATAATGCATTTTCCATCCGTCATTCCACCAGAAACTTCCCGAACCGTGAAGGCTCTAAGGTTCAGAATGGTCAGATTTCTTCTGTGGCATTGATGGATGCCCGTTCCATTGCGGCAACTGCTGCAAATAAGGGATACCTAACCGCAGCAACAGATATAGATGTTAATTACAGCAATCCAAAATATTATTTTGATAAGTCTATTTATGAGAACCGTGTTTATAATGGTGTGGGAAAAGCAGACCCAAGCGTGGAGATTAAGTTTGGTCCGAATATTAAGGACTGGCCTGCCATGGTGGCATTGACAGATAATCTGCTTTTGAAGGTTGCCTCCGTTATCAATGACCCGGTGACTACCACAGATGAGCTGATTCCTTCCGGAGAGACCTCTTCTTACCGTTCCAATCCATTGGGACTGGCAGAGTTTACCTTATCCCGCAAGGACCCTGAATATGTGGGACGTGCCAAGGCAATCCAGGCAGTGGAAAAGGTGAGAGAAGAAGGAAAGTGCATGGGTGAGGCATATCCGGAAATGAAGACGGTTATGCATAAGATTAAGGAGACCTTCCCGGAGGTTAACCATGACAATACAGGAGTTGGTTCTACTATTTTTGCGGTAAAGCCGGGAGATGGTTCTGCCCGTGAACAGGCAGCTTCCTGCCAGAAGGTGCTTGGCGGCTGGGCAAATGTTGCGAAGGAATACGCAACGAAGAGATACCGTTCTAATCTGATTAACTGGGGAATGCTTCCATTCCTTATGCCGGAGGATTATGCATTTGACATTGATGACTATATCTTTATTCCGGATATTGCGAAGGCGGTAAAAGAAAAGAATGATAATATTAAGGCATATGTGGTGAATAAGGATATGAGAGAGCTGACCTTCCATTTAGGGGATTTGACAGATGATGAGAGAGAGATTATCTTAAAGGGCTGTCTGATAAATTATAACCGCAGATAGGATATATGTGTGAGAAAAGAGTGTCTCTGAAGTTCTTCCATGACTTTTGAGACACTCTTTTTTTGACTCTTTTTCCGCGTGTATGCAATCTTTGCAAAAAATGTAACTTTTTTGCAGCCGGATGTGTCTAATTAGTGAAAGGAGGCAAGAGAGTATGGAGCAAAACGAAGAGATAGAAAAGCAGCTTACTATTCTTATGGATGAA
>JAXVOW010000150.1:0-1309 GCA_037301995.1 bacterium
GGCATCCGGAATGGTTGTCCGCTTGTCACAAATCTGTAATAACTTATCATTCGGAACAACAATCAGGGTATCTACATTGCCCTTCAATCTATCAATACCGGCAAGTGCATTGTTCATACGAGGCTTACCCTCAAATGAAAATGGCTTTGTGACAACACCTACCGTTAAAATCCCAAGATTCTTAGCAATCTCAGCAACTACCGGAGCTGCACCGGTTCCGGTACCGCCACCCATACCACAGGTAACAAATACCATATCGGCATCCTTTACCAGCTCTGTAATCTCTTCTCTGTTCTCTTCAATTGCGCCTGCACCAACCTCAGGCTTTGCACCTGCGCCAAGCCCCTTTGTCAGCTTTTCGCCAATCTGAATCTTCGTAGGTGCCTTGGATGTCGCCAACACCTGTTTATCTGTATTAATGGCAATCAGGTCAACACCATTGATGTTCTCATCCACCATTCTATTAACTGCATTGTTACCAGCTCCACCTACACCAATCACCAGGATTTTAGCAGGTCCTTTTTCTTCGAAAGTTTTTATTTCAAGCAAGGTTATATCCTCCTTATATAAATTTTTCTTCGCTATTAGTAAACATATACATATATAATACTGTTTTTTGGTAAAATAATCAACCCTCTATTTTATGAATATTCTTAAAATTTGCATAATTTTTTTAATTTTTTTCTTTTTCATCTGCTTTATCCGGCTTAAAGGATGCCTTTCCAGAGGCCGTATCGAAATCCTTCATGTCAAGCGTACCTTTTTTACCCTTTAATCTTTCCAAAATCTGCCCCAAATCAATCAGCTGCTCCTCTAAATTGCTTCCATCTCCCAGCTCAATTTTGATATCCTCATGTCCAAGGATAATCTCTCCCTCTGATGTAAATTTTATGGATTCAATCTGCAGTTCATATTTCTGAATCAGCTGGGTCAGCTTTAAAATAGTCTTAAACCGTTTCTTGTCCTCAATCGGAAGCTTCTCATGAAGCTCTATGCTGTTAAAGGACATTCCCGCAATGCAGGGCGCATCCTCCAGCTTGGTCTGTGATATCTCCAATACATACCCATCCTGGTCAAAATAGACATATTCATTCATATATTCAATACAGCCCGCCATGGCTTTTTCATACACCGTCAATGTAATTTTATGGGCACTTACATACTCGATATCCAGCTTCGCCACAAAGGGAATATCTTCAATGGGATGTATCTTATTTTTCAGCATCAGAAGGATTGTATTATCAATATATCCGTCTGATAATACAAAATCCTTAATCTGCTCCTTTGAATAGTGTTTGTTTCCTGTCAC
>JAXVOW010000151.1:0-45229 GCA_037301995.1 bacterium
ATGTCGGTGAGCCGGAAGCAGAAGCTTTTGTCCTGGGCATCCAAAAAAGAGGAGAGATATATTATAGAGGATGACTATGACAGTGAATTCCGCTATTTCGGGAAACCAATACCGGCTCTTCAGAGCCAGGACCCATTTGGCAGGGTAATCTATGTGGGAACGCTGTCCAAGGCAATTGCGCCGGGAATCCGCATGAGTTATATGGTTTTGCCGGAAAATCTGATGGAACAGTACTACCGGGCAGCGGGTTTCTATTTTTCAACAGTGTCAAGGATTGACCAGAGAGTAATCAGCCAGTTTTTTATTCAGGGGCATTTTGAGAGACATCTGAACCGGATGCGAAAAATATATAAAACAAAGCATGATATTCTGCTACAGGGGTTAAAGGATAGCGGACTGCCGGTGAGAATTACAGGGGAGAGTGCGGGACTTCATTTACTGCTGGAGTTCGGAAACAAAACTTCCAATGCGGCAAATGTGGAAAAAAGGCTGGTGGAGCTTGCCGCAAAGCAGGGGGTAAAGGTGTATGCGCTTTCGGATTATTATATCCAGGAAGAGGAACGGGTGCCAACCATTCTGATTGGCTTTGCCCGATTAAAGGAAAATGAGCTGATAGAGGGTATAAATGCTTTGAAAAAGGCGTGGAAATAAAAGAGTAATTATTTACATTTTAAATCAGGAATGCTATAGTAAAAATAGGTTGGAATTTTGTGAAGCTTATAATGCAGGAGGGCGGAACATGTATCGGATTATAATGAATGATTTAATGAAATGGTATGAAAATGCACAGGACCGGATATTGCTGTTAAAGGGCGCCAAGGGTGTGGGAAAGACCTGGGCAATGGTTGACTTCGGACAGGGCTTTTATAAAAAGCTAATCTATGTTGATTTTGAAAAGGATGAAGAGGTTTATCCGCTGTTTAAGCAGGGAGCAAGAGTGAAGGCAGAGAAGCTCATAGCGGCTCTTTGTATGTATTGTGACCAGACCTTTGAGGAGGAGCAGACCTTATTTGTCTTTGATGAGGCACATTTATATCCAAAGGCAGTGGAAGCGGTTATGAGCTTAAAGCAGCAGAGACCGGAGCTTCCAATCTGCCTGATTGCTTCCACTGTGGGACGGATTGTCCATGAAGCGGAGTATGAAAATGGTTTTTATGAACTGCAATTATATCCCATGACCTTTGAAGAATTTTTGACTGCAAATAAGGCACAGGATTTGTGCAAGTCCATTGAGAATCAGAAAATGCAGCCGGTGGAGCCGGAGGTGATAGAGGCAATCACGGAATATCTCAAGGTGTTTTATATCACCGGCGGAATGCCCATTGTGGTGCTTGACTATGTGAAAAATCACGATTTGAACCGGGTAGACGCAATTTTGAAAGCACTGCTGGACAAATGCAGCGAGCATATTGAACGGTATGTACCCAAGACCTATGCATTAAAGGTGAATAAAATCTGGAACAGTATACCGGTACAGATGGAAAAAGAGAACCGCAAATTTATGTATCAGTATGTGGATGAGAAGGCGAGAGCCAGGGAATATGAAAAGTCCGTTAACTGGCTGGTGGATACAGGGCTGGTAAGAAAGGTGAACCGGATTAAGGACGGGATTTCGCCACTGCCGCTGCAGGTGGATGACAAATCCTTTGAGCTGTATCATTTAGACCATGGACTGCTTCGGATTATGTGTGGGATTTCCCATACCCAGATGAAGACAGGAGACTCGGCAATGGAGGATGTGAAGGGTGCACTGCTGGAACAGTTTGTGCTCTCTGAGCTTACCATGAACAGCACAGTGGATAAGCTGTATTTCTGGATTTCCGGAGCCACAGCCAGAGTGGATTTTGTTTTCGAGGATGATGGGGAAGTGGTGCCGGTGGATGTGCAGTCGAGAATCCGCCGTAAGGCCCAGAGCATTAAGGTGTTTAACAGCAAATATAAAAATCACATGGCAATCCGGATTTCACTGGACGAGCTGGGCTTCTCAAAGGGAATATTGAACATTCCACTGTATGGGCTGTGGAATTTTTAAGCAGGGAGGTATTTGTTCTGGTATGGAATAAAGTACGCATAATCCGTAAATGAATAAGATACAAGAAAGAGGCTTTGGAGGTACAAATATGTGTACGGCAGTAACCTATAAAACAAAAAATCATTATTTCGGACGTACTTTGGATTTAGAGCATTCCTACAGGGAAACCGTAACGGTAACACCGAGAAATTTTCCCTTTCATTTTTGCAGGGAGAGGGACTTACCGCAGCATTATGCCATAATTGGAATGGCTTTTGTTGTGGATAACTATCCTCTTTACTATGATGCAACCAACGAAAAAGGGTTAAGCATGGCTGGGCTGAATTTTCCCGGAAATGCAGACTATAAGGCAGAGGCGGAGGGGAAGGATAATATTGCCCCCTTTGAATTTATTCCATGGATATTGGGACAGTGCGCTACGGTTGCAGAGACCAGAGAAAGGCTGGAACAGATTAATCTGGTTAAAATCAATTTTCGTCACGATATGCCTCTGGCGGAGCTTCACTGGATTATTTCGGACCGGGAAGAATCCATTACAGTGGAATGTACAAGGGATGGCTTGAAGGTATATGATAATCCTGTGGGTGTATTGACCAACAATCCGGGCTTTGACATACAAATGTTTCATCTCAATAATTATATGAATTTATCCGTTGAGCCTCCAGTAAACAATTTTTCCCGGAAGTTAAAGCTGGAGCCATATTGCCGTGGAATGGGCGCCATGGGTATGCCGGGAGATCTATCCTCTGAATCCCGTTTTGTACGTGCCGCATTTACAAAAATGAATTCTGTTTCCGGCGATTCGGAATCAGAGAGTATCAGCCAGTTTTTTCATATTTTAGGTGCCGTATCCCAGCAGAGAGGGTGTGTCCGCACCGGCGAGGGTGAATATGAAATGACAATCTACAGCTCCTGCTGTAATACCGACAGGGGAATCTATTATTATACCACTTATGAGAACAGCCAGATTACAGGTGTGGATATGCACAGGGAAAATTTAAATGGCAGCAGACTGGTGGCTTACCCGCTGGTGCTGGGACAGCATGTGCAGATGCAGAATGGTTGCAAATAATTTGTTGTTAAAATGCCAAAATTTTTTGTGCAGTATGCCATCTATGATTTCACATAAATTTTATATAAAATATGTTATATATAATACATGTAGCTTTAGATACACGTTGTACAAAAATATTGAAAGGAAAAGGAGAATTTTATGATGAAAACAATGAGAAGTTCAATGAAATGTCTGATTGCTGTGTTCGTTATGGCGATGGCATTTATGGTAACCGGGATTACCTCTGAGGCTGCGGTAAGCGGTCTGAAGCAGACAAGCGATTATACAACAGGTGCAAGGGTAGAGTGGACAACATTATCCAATTATAAGTATTATGGATATCAGATTGCTTCCGATGCCAGCTTTAAGAACATTATTAAGCAGAGCTACACCACAGGCTCCTCGGCATATTTTGGCGGGCTTACACAGGGCTCTACATATTATGTCAGAGTAGGCTGCGGAACGACATACCAAAACTGTTATGCAAACTGGACCGGTGCTTTACAGGTTGTAACCACGCCGGGAGCTTTATCCGATGTGAAGTTTGTGAATGCTACAGACAATAGTGCAACAATCCAGTATTCGGCACCTGGAGCAAATATTTACTATATTTATGAGGGATATTCAAAGCAGTTGGTTGGAACAACAACCAGTACCAGCTATGTAATTAAGATGAATAATTCGTCAAGTAATTATTATAAGGTAGTTGCTGCAAGAAGGTCTGCTTCCGGATATAATGCTGATGCCATAGCAAAATATACAACGGTCAATTTGCTTACCTCCAAGATTTCAAAAAACAATTTTGGTTTAAATGGTGTTCTGAGTGCCAGTAATAAGGTCAGTGTTGCAGCCATCTTCTCAGGCACTGGATTTGAAGTGCAGATGGTAAATGCCGGAGGCTCCAAATATTCAAGCTCCACTACAGTTACAAAGAGCTATTCATATAATGGAGCTACAACCTCTTATATGTCCTATAAGCAGAATAAGTACTTAAAATATCGTGTAAGAGCTTTCGTAGATACTGACAACGGTAGAAAATATGGGTCTTGGAGTGATTACAGAGCATTTTGTGAAATGAATGTTAAGTATACCAGAGGCAGTAAGAAAATCAACTTCAAGTGGAGCAAGATAAACGGAACCGGTAAGATTAGAACTCAGGTTTCTACGAAGAAGTCTTCTGGTTATAAGACCTTCAAGACGTTAAGTGGTTCTACCAAGAAGGTTACAGTTAACAAATACGGAAAGTCTTCTCTTAAGAAGAACAAGAGCTATTACTTTAAGATTGTGCCTTTAGTAAAGATTAACGGCAAATATGTAGCCAGTGATTACTATGGTCAGCAGAAGATTAAGGTAAAATAAACAGTAATTCATATAGAAATATTTATTAAAAAATAAAGCTGGTACGTTTGTGCCAGCTTTATTTTTGTATGCTACTTATCGGAGGCTGTGGGTAATTTTTTTGCTTCTATTTTAGCATTTGCCTGTTCTACTTTTAGCTTGGAAAGAAGAAGTGTAATTATGAGATTGATAATCATAGGAATCCATAAATACATGAAGTACAGCATATTTATGCAGGATTCAACCTGTTCAGGAGCATTTGCAACATAGCCGCTTGCTGCAAGAAGCCATCCTGCCAGTGCTGTGCCGATACCGCCGCCAATCTTAACGCCCAGAGAGGTACATGAGAACATTGTACCATCAATTCTCTTATGCTTGGTAAGGAAGGTGTATTCGGAACAGGAGGCAATCAGGGCATTTAAGTCACCCTGTAGAGGGCTCATACCAATGGAGGCAACACCGGAAAAGAGCAGCATCATAGGAAGATTACCCATATATCCGGCAACGATTACCAGTCCCCGGGCAACAGTTGCTATTGCATAACCCACAAGATTAATCTTATACATTCCGTTAAATTTTTTGACAAGCATCGGTGTGAATACAAGACCACATATTAGTGGAACATTTATGGCAAGGGAGAAAGCACCAAGCAGTGAGGCATCCCTTAATATATAGGTCATAAAGTAAATTCCCATGTTGATGGTGGCTGTAAATATCTGTGTTAAGATATAAATACAACAGATAATCATATAAAACTTATTGGCAGCAAGCAGTCTTATGGCCTGGCCCAAGCTGTATTTCTCGGTTTTTTGCATTTCACTTTCGGAAGCTGTCTCATCAAGCACTTCGGCAGGAAGCTCCTTAACCGATAATGTGGAGATAGTATTTACAATCAGGCCAATTACTGCATATATGATGGCTATTGTTCTCCATGCCTCGGCACCACTGCCTAACGTTTTAACAGCGTCAACTGTAATGGTCTGGATAAGCAAGCTCGTACCAAAGGCAAACATAAACCGGATGGAGCCCATCTGAACACGTTCACTGTTGTTTTTCGTAATCAGTGAAGTGAGGGCAGAGTATGCAATATTGTTCGCGGTATAAAAGACTGCATTCAGTGCTGTGTAAGCAATAAAGAACCATGCGTATTTTGCACCTTCTCCTAAAGAAACGGGAATTGCAAAGATTGCTATAATCATTGCAGCACAGCCAAAGTATGCCCAGAGCATCCAGGGGCGGGCTTTGCCCATTTTGCTTTTTGTCTTGTCAATCATGGAACCGAAAAAGATATCGGTAACACCGTCAAAAAGCTTTGAAAACATCATTAAAGTTCCTACGATACCTGCATTTAAGCCCACAGTATCTGTTAAAAAAATCATTACGAATGAGGACAGGAAAGCATATACCACATTACCTGCAATATCTCCGGCTCCGTATCCGACCTTGTTATACCATTTTAAATATTTCTTTTCAGTCATAACATTCACTCCTTCTTTAAATTTTTAATAAAAATATATGGAATGCTTACAGGTACTGCTTATCCGGAGCTGCATGCTTGCAATACCTGTAACGCACATCACATTTTAGTTTTGCTAATCTCTGGTGAAAGGAATCAGCTTCATTTCAAAGCAAAATTCTTTTTCATCCAGTCTGTATTCTTTTCCTAATCTTGGACCGCAGCTGTTGGAACCAATACCGTTTTGGGCATAGTCTAAGCATAAAATGCTGCTTTCACATGGTACTAACTCGTAGTTGTGTTTTTTTACTGTTAGCTCCTCTTGCGTATATACAGAGGCATTAAATGAAAAAACTTTATTGCTTACAGCGGTTACCCCATGTGTCTTATTTTCCACGGTTACATAGTCACAATCACAATGGCTGCCATTTTCCTGTGGTTTTATATAATCCTCATGCATATTAAGAATGTTGTCAGAGTATAATCCGTGGCTTCCTGCCCGGCATTTATCCCTGTAGCTTTCATAAGGTCCAATGCCATAATAAGTGACCGTGTCTAAACTTTTATCAAGGAAGAGCCTGATTCCGAAACGGGGTAGTTCTGGAAATTCTTCGTTTAGTTTGACAGACATTGTAATATCTGTTTCCCCATTATTTTGAACTGTCCAAACCGTATGAATATCCATGATTTTCTGTATGGTCGGAGCGGATAGGGATGAGGTACAGCATATTTTTATCCCGTGCCCGTTAGTCTCATATACGGTTTTATAAGCCCGTGGATAAGCCTGGTGGTAGCAGGCACGCATCCATTCATTTTTAATATTTCTGTCATTGTCTGTAGGCGCACGCCAGATGTTTATATCCATTGGCTGGTTCAGGACTTCTTTGCCCTGAAACTCCATTTTATCAAACAGCCCGGTTTTCTTATTAAAGACATATAGGAAACAGTTACCCTTTAATGTTAAGAAACTATCATCTTCTGATATATCAATTGTATGGGTGTCATCTGTTCTGTGTTCCAGCAGCTTAAGACATGCCTGGTTTCTGTTGTCTTTGTTTAACAAAGGTAATTCATCAAATCCCAGCAGATAGCCCTCCGGTATAAATGCAGAGGCTTTTTTGCTATAATAGTAAATTTTTAAATATGTCCTTCCTTTTTCCGGGATAACCATATCCAGGGATACAGTACCTGTTCCCTGTGGAGCAACGGATATATTTCTGATTTCTCCCTCTGCAGTAACGGTTCCATCGCAGCATACTTCGTAGGTCATGGTTAAAAAGTCTGCTAAATCGGTAAAGTCCATGTAATTGCGGAAAATAAGTTCCTTTTTATTCTGGTTGTATGAAATCACTCTGGCAGGACGGTGGACATTTTTATATTCCAGTAAACCGGTATGAGGTGTCCGGTCGGGATAAACTAAGCCGTCCATACAGAAGTTGCCATCGTGTACGGTTTCTCCGTGGTCACCGCCATAGTAATACATGGATTTTCCATTTGCAGCTTTGCCCTTGTAGATACCGTGGTCGCACCACTCCCAGACAAAGCCGCCGCAAATTTCCGAATGCTGTTCAAAGACTTTAAAGTAATCTTCAAAGTCTCCGGGACCATTTCCCATAGAATGACAGTACTCACATAAAATATAGGGTTTATCAGGGTCATTTTCCAGATAGTCGGATATCTCCTCAAAGGATGGGTACATCCGGCTGTATAAATCGATATTGGAAAAATCGTATTTTCTGCAATTGCTTCTGTATAAGGCACTTTCATAATGGGTCAGCCGTTCCGAATCAAATTCATTTGTCCATTTAAGTGCATCTTCAAAGGTACATCCATAGGCACTTTCATTTCCCATGGACCAGATAACCACACAGGGACGGTTCTTATCCCGGTGGACACATTTCTTGACTCTGTCCAATATGGCATCGGTAAATGCAGGATTATCGGCGATGGGCTCGTTCCATCTCTTGCTCTTGTTATCCCAGCTGTCATCTTCATAGAACAGCTCGGATGGACCATGCGCTTCAATGTCCGCTTCATCAATCACATAAAATCCATATTCATCACATAGCTGATAAAAGACTGGTGAATTTGGGTAGTGGCTGGTGCGTATGGCATTGAAATTATGCTGCTTCATCATGGAAAGGTCCTTTATCATCTGGTCAATGCTGATGGTAAAACCGGTTATCGGGTCGGAGTCATGGCGGTTAACACCGCTGAACTTGATTGCCATGCCATTTACATATAAAACCTTGTCAAGGATATAAATTTCCCTTATGCCGATACGGTCTGTTATGGTTTCATTCGCGGTTTTTATCACTAAGGTGTAGAGATATGGAGATTCCGGATTCCAGAGCTTTGCATTTTCAATCTCAAGCTTAGAAGCAGCCTGATAGCCATCCTTTATATTAAATTTGTTTTCAAAAGCCTGCTCCGCTGGAATTGCCGCATTGGCAACCGGGTTTCCGTCCAAATCATATACTGTTAATTCTGTCGGAATAATATCCTGAAAATATTTAAGGTGTATCGTAACCTGTGCCTTTTGGCTGGTATCCCGGGAAGCCTTCGTTGTGACAAAATAATCAAATACACCGTTTTCCGGTCTTTTTAACAGATAAATATCCCTGAAGATTCCGCTCATTCTGAATTTATCCTGGTCCTCTAAATAGCTGCCGTCACACCATTTTAATACCAGTACTGCCAGCTTGTTTGTTCCCTCTTTTAGATATTTTGTAACATCGAACTCGCTGGTGGAATGGGATACCTGGCTATAACCCACATAGATACCGTTTAACCAGACGTAAAAGCAGGAGTCAACACCTTCAAAGTTCAGGTAAGTGCATGGTGCAGTCTGGTCTTTTTTGAAGTTAAATTCTGTGGAATAGGCACCACATGGATTATCCTGTGGAACATATGGCGGATCGAATGGAAAAGGATATTTCACATTGGTATACTGGTGTGTATCGTATCCGTGATTCTGCCATACGCTGGGAACCGGAATCACATCAAAGGAGGAAGTATTAAAATCTTCTTCAAAAAACTTTTCTTTCAGGTCATAAATGCTGTGAAAGTACTGAAAGCGCCAATCCCCATTTAACAGCTGGAAACGGTCTGAGGTATCCCTGTTGTGCACGAGAGAGTCCATTGCCTTAGATGCAGGAATGTAATAAGCTCTGTCCGGTAGTGTATTCTCGTGTAAGACATGCAGGTCCTCATAATATCTTGGTATTATCATTGAAACCACCCCTTTACATGTATTTTTTTATATTATAAGTATAAAGATGTATAAAATCCATAACCTATATTAGACAAAACATGCACAAAATGATACAATTAAGTTGTTTTCAAAGGTAAAATGTGTATGTTTTGTACAAGGGAAATAGAAAGCTATTGAAAAGTAAGATAATTTTTGCATAAAACTGGGAGAAAAAATGTATACAAATTCAGCGTATTTAAATAATTCAAGAATGGATTTTAAGGATAAAAGCAGACCTCTTATTGTAGGGAGCTGTGGCACATATCGTTTATACACACGACCAAAGCTGCCTACCTACAGACCCAGGGGAAGACTGGATTACCAGTTGTTATATATTGCAGCAGGTAAGGCACACTTCCATTTTGATGGAAAGGAAGAAATAGTCACAGCCGGACATATGGTTTTATACCGTCCAAAAGAGGTCCAGAAATATGAATACTATGGAAAGGACCAGACGGAGGTTTACTGGGTTCATTTTACCGGCAGTGATGTAAAGAATATTTTAAGAAAGTATGGGATGTCCGATTCCACCCGTGTCTTTTATATCGGGTCTGCATTAGAATATCAGAATCTGTTCCGTATGATGATACAGGAGCTGCAGATGTGCAGGGAGGACTATCAGGAATTGTTGTCCATGATGCTTCGCCATATTTTTATCTTAATACACAGGCAGCTTAACAGTACAAAAAAGATTGACAACGGTTTTATCACAGAGGAGATTGACATTGCAATAAATTATTTCAATGAGCATTATAATGAGGACATTTCTATTGAAGAATATGCTGCTTGCAGGCATATGAGTACCAGCTGGTTTATCCGTAATTTTAAAAAATATACGGGCTCTACACCGATGCAGTATATTCTGTCCATAAGGATTTCCAATGCGGAGAGTTTGTTAGAGGCAACGGAATATAATGTGACGGAAATCAGCAGTATCGTGGGATATGAGAATCCGTTGTATTTCAGCCGGATTTTTAAGAAGATGAAAGGAATTTCACCTACGGAGTATAGGAAAAGGCTGAAAGAGAAAACGGACGGAAACTGAGAGGTTATAAATTTTTAAATAAAAATAGTTTTAGTGTAGGTTAAATTAAAGCTTAGGGGAGAAGAAATGATTATTAGAAAATATATTCCGTCAGATTGTAAATACCTGGCTGAATTGTTTTATGATACGGTTCATTCGGTGAATGCAAGGGACTATACTGCGGAACAATTGACTGCATGGGCAACAGGAAATGTGAATTTAAATGAATGGAACCGTTCTTTTATGGAGCATATTACGGTTGTTGCGGTGAAAGATGGAATAATAGTTGGATTTGGGGATATTGACAAAACAGGATATTTGGATAGACTGTATGTTCATAAAGATTATCAGCGGAAAGGAATTGCAACGGCGATTTGTGACAAGCTGGAAAGTGCCGTTAATGCTCCTGTAATCAGAACCCACGCCTCCATTACGGCAAGAGCATTTTTTGCCGGCAGAGGGTATGAGGTTAAGAAAGAACAGCAGGTTATGAGAAATGGTGTTGTTTTGAAAAATTATGTTATGGAGAGACAAGGGGGCATGTACCTTATCTGACACTAAGGAATGTGTCGGGACTGGTAAGGACAAATGGTGGTTAAGGAGGAGTTTAGATGAAAAATAGTGCACCGGCAGATATTGTTATTTATAGAAGAGATAAAGGAGAAGTTTTACGGGAAAAATCTCTAATGGCTTTTTCAGAGGATAAAATCGTGGCAGTTGGAAATGAGTGTGAGAATTTACAAAATTTATCTGACAAATAAAGAGAGTCACTTGTGGTGATATCGCCATTTAAACAGGGGGAGATAGATGATTTTTCTTGTGCGTTACGATTGTTGAGATATTTTCTGTATAAGGCACAGGGGAAGAAAAAGCATTTTGCAAGGAGACCGGTGATAGGGATATGTTTACCTGAAAAAATGACAATGGTGAATATAAAAGCCTTTGAGGATGCCATATATGGTGCAGGTGCAAAAGAGTGCCGTATTTTTTATGATTCGGTGGAGAACGTATTAATGGATTGGCAATCAGAGGACAAGAAAAAAATTGACATTATCATTGCAATGGAAAAGGACAATCCCTTGGAATATCTTCAGGAAAAAATATCGGATGTGCTCGACTTTGCAGAAAGGAATCATATTAGCAGGGAAACGGTAAGAGAATTGTTGGATAAATAGTATTATGGAAAAAGATAAAGTGGATTTCCGAAAATGGTGTGCAGACCGATATGACAAATACCCGATAACCCCAGATGATAAGAATAAACAATACGGAGACTTAAAGGGCAGTCATGCTTTTTATCCTATGGTGGCGTGTGATGAATGTGGCATAATAGGGCATTTTATAGATAAAGATAGAAAAAACGGAAATGTTTTCCATTTTTGGTGAAGAGTGGAAATGTCTGGAGATGGAGGTTGAGAGGTATAGATGATGGGGGATTCATTAGTTGGGAGGTGTTGAATATTATAAAAGAATTAAAACAATTTCCTGCTGAAGATGGTCTGATAGAAAGTATTGTAATCGGCTGGCGGGTAGCAAAGTTGTCTTTTCAGACATGGGATAGTAGAAGGCTTGTACTTATATATGATAATGTTGAGAATTTATATGAGAATGATGCTGTGTTTACTGATATTGGAGGATACACGGTAGAAAAATTGGATGAAGAATATTCGATTTTCAAATTTTATGATAATGACAATTTAGAAATTTTAAGTATAAAGGCAGTTTCTGTAAAGATATTGGAGACTGGAGGCAGGGCTGGTATAAATGATGCATTATTTGATGTGGGAACAAATTATGTTGGGGGACAGAATATAGATTTATAAAAAAAGAGAAGAGAGGGGTAATCTATGAAAATATTAGAAATCAAAGACAACAAAAAGCAGTACATAGAATTACTTTTACTGGCTGATGAACAGGAAAGTATGATTGACCGCTATTTAGAGCAGGGGGTTATGTATGCCTTAAATGATAACGGTGTGAAAGCAGTCTGCATTGTCACGGATGAAGGAAAAGGAGTTTTGGAAATCAAGAATATAGCTGTCGAGCCGGCACATCAGAAAAAGGGTTATGGTAAAACACTGATTAACTTTATTGCTGACAAATATAAGGATACATTTACGGTTCTACAGGTTGGAACAGGGGACAGTCCATTAACCATCCCCTTTTATGAAAGCTGCGGTTTTCAAAGGGCACATAGGATAAAAGATTTTTTTATAGATAACTACGACCACCCGATATATGAGTGTGGGATACAGCTTGTGGACATGATATATTTGCAGAAAGAGCTGTGAAGGGGAGCGAACATGAATTTTAAAAATGCCATGAAGGATGATATAGAAGAGATTACAAAATTATACCGGGCTGCTATTGGCAGTCCGGGATGTACATGGTCGATGGACTATCCGAATGAAGAAATCACCCAGGGGGATTTAGAGCGAAATGCATTATTTTGTCTGAAAAATGATGCCGGTGAAATAATCGGTGCGATTTCCGTTGATGATGATAAAGCGGTGGAGGAATTGTCCTGCTGGACAGCTGATTTACAACCGGGAGCAGAGCTTGCCCGTCTGGTGGTAAAGGAAAAATACCAGAACCGGGGAATTGCAAGGCAGTTATTGATATATGCCATGCAGGAGCTTGCAAAACGGGGATATAAAAGTGTTCATTTTTTGGTGAGTAAAACCAATGAGAGAGCACTGCGTTCTTATGTAAAGCTGGATTTTGAAAATTGTGGTGAGGCAGATTTATTTGGCGAGCAATGGTGGTGCTATGAAAAGGAGCTATCTAATATTTAAAGACCTTTGCTGTCCCATTTTCAGGACATTTTATATGATACAATTGAAATATCTTAAAAGTTTGCAAAGGGGGAGCCTATTATGAGTAATAAGAAGCGCAATCTTATTCTTGTTTTTTCATTTATTATAGTTCATAATAAGTAAATAGAATCGCCTAGTACAGTATAGTGCGAAAGGAGTAGCGTATGAACTGGTGGAACCATCTGAAAACAATTAATCATCATAAATGGCTGGTTATGCAGTTCTGTTTCCGGCTTGGAATGATGAAACAGGGACTGCTTCATGATTTATCCAAGTACAGTCCTACGGAATTCATGGTGGGAGTAAAATATTACCAGGGCAACAGGAGTCCCAACAACGCAGAGCGTGAAGACAAGGGGTACACCTCTGCATGGTTACATCACAAAGGACGCAATAAGCATCATTTGGAATACTGGCTGGATTATGACTTGGAAAATGGCGGTATTACAGGAATGCGTATGCCGGTGAAATATGTGGTGGAGATGTTCTGCGACAGGGTGGCAGCCAGTAAGAACTATAATAGAGATACCTATACGGATGATATGCCGCTTTCCTATTATAATAAAGGGAAAGCAAAATACCTGCTTCATCCGGAGTCTGCTGAGTTATTGGAACGATTGCTGAAAATGCTGGCAGAGAAGGGGGAAGATGAAACTTTTTCCTATATTAAAAGTGAGATTTTGACGAAAGAAGTAAGACGGGAAAAAATATAAAACAGCTATTTTTATGTGACAGAATAGACTGTACGTTACATAGAAATACTTTTTTTAAGAGAATAATACGGAGGAAAATATGAGCTTTACACATTTACACGTGCATACAGAGTATAGTTTACTGGATGGTGCGTCCAAGATTAAAGAGCTGGTTCATCACACAAAAGAGCTTGGCATGGACAGCATCGCCATTACCGACCACGGTGTGATGTATGGTGTTATTGATTTTTATAAGGCGGCAAAAGCAGAGGGAATCAAGCCGATTATTGGATGTGAGGTTTACGTTGCACCGGGTTCCCGTTTTGACAGGGAGCTTGGAAAGGGAGATAACCGGTACTATCATCTTGTTTTACTGGCAGAAAATGATAAGGGATATCATAATCTTATGAAGATAGTGTCCAGAGGATTTACGGAGGGTTATTATTATAAGCCAAGAGTGGACCGTGAGGTGTTACAGGAATTTCATGAGGGAGTGATTGCACTGTCTGCCTGTCTTGCAGGTGAGGTGGCAACGAAGCTGCGGCAGGGATTCTACGAGGAGGCAAAGCAGGCAGCTTTGGAGCATCAGGCAATCTTTGGAAAAGATAATTATTTTCTGGAAATGCAGGACCACGGAATTGACGACCAGAAGACTGTGAACCAGGGCTTGATGAGAATGTCCCAGGAGACAGGAATTCCTCTTGTGGCAACCAATGATATTCATTATGTCAGGGAAAGTGACGCTGAGGCACATGACATTTTACTCTGCATCCAGACCGCAAAAAAGGTGGCAGATGAAGACCGTATGCGCTATGACGGTGGACAGTATTACTTAAAATCACCGGAGGAGATGGAAGCACTGTTTCCCTATGCAAAACAGGCTCTTGAAAATACAGGTAAGATTGCCCGGCGGTGTAATGTGGAGATTGTGTTTGGCGAACAGAAGGTGCCGAAGTACGAGGTGCCGGAGGGCTTTACTTCTTACACGTATCTGCAGGCGCTTTGCCAGGAGGGCATACACAGGCGGTATGACCCTGTAACTCCCAAATTGCAGGAGCGGCTGGATTATGAATTGTCCACAATACAGAAAATGGGCTATGTAGATTATTTTTTGATTGTATGGGATTTCATTAAATATGCGAAGGATAATGGAATTGCAGTGGGACCCGGACGTGGCTCTGCCGCAGGTTCCATAGTCAGCTATTGTCTAGGAATTACCGATATTGACCCAATCCGGTATAATCTTCTCTTTGAGCGTTTCCTGAATCCAGAACGTGTATCCATGCCGGATATTGACGTGGATTTCTGCTATGAGAGAAGGCAGGAGGTTATTGACTATGTTGTCCGCAAGTACGGCAAGGAGAAAGTGGTACAGATTGTTACCTTTGGAACCATGGCGGCGCGGATGGTAATCCGTGATGTGGGACGGGCATTGGATATGCCATATGCGGCAGTGGACAGAGTGGCCAAAATGATTCCCATGGGAGCAAACGGTCATAACATAACCATTGATGAGGCAGTTCATATATCCTCTGACCTTAAGAAGGCCTATGAGGAGGAAGAGGATGTCAGATATCTGATTGATATGTCCAAGAAGTTAGAGGGACTTCCAAGACATGCCTCCATGCATGCGGCAGGTGTAGTGATTGGACAGAAATCCATTGATGAATTTGTGCCCCTATCCCGTGGCTCAGAGGATGCCATTACGACCCAGTTTACCATGACTACCATTGAGGAGCTGGGTCTGCTGAAAATGGATTTTCTTGGGCTTAGAACTCTTACTGTAATTCAGGATGCTGTGCGGAATATAAAGCAGAGCAAAGGTATAGATATTGATGTTGACCATTTGGATATGGATGATAAGGAGGTATATGACCTTCTTTGTACCGGACAGACTGACGGTATATTCCAGCTTGAAAGTAATGGTATGAAGAGCTTTATGAAGGAGTTAAAGCCTAAAAACATTGAAGATGTAATCGCAGGTATTTCCCTTTACCGTCCGGGACCAATGGATTTTATTCCCCTATATATTAAGGGAAAGGAGCATCCGGAAACGATTTCCTATGACTGTCCACAGCTGGAGAAGATTCTTGCACCTACCTATGGCTGTATCGTATACCAGGAACAGGTTATGCAGATTGTAATGGAGCTGGCAGGCTATACCCTTGGACGAAGCGATTTGGTGCGCCGTGCCATGTCAAAGAAAAAGGGAGATGTAATGCAGCGGGAACGCCAGAATTTTGTATATGGTAACGAGGAAGAGCATGTACCGGGCTGTATCAACAGGGGAATTGATGAGAAGACTGCCAATAAGATATTTGATGAAATGATAGATTTTGCAAAGTATGCCTTTAACAAATCCCATGCGGCAGCTTATGCAGTGGTGGCATACCAGACCGCTTATTTAAAATGCCATTATCCAGAGGAATTTATGGCGGCTTTAATCACTTCGGTATTAGACCGTACCGACAAGGTGTCTGAGTATATTGCTCATTGCAGAAAGCTTGGGATTCAGATACTGCCTCCGGATATCAATGAGGGCTATAGTCATTTTTCTGTATCCAATGGAGCAATACGCTATGGATTGTCTGCTCTGAAGAGTGTGGGAAGACCTGTCATTGAAGCGATTGTGGAAGAACGGGAAAAGAATGGAAGGTACAAGGATTTAAAGGATTTTATCAGCCGGCTTTCCAATAGAGAGGTAAATAAGCGTACCATTGAAAGCTTTATCAAATCGGGAGCCCTGGACAGCTTTGATGCCAATCGAAGGCAGATGATGATGGTTTATGTGCAGGTGATTGACCAGGTAAATCAAGAAAAGAAAAGTGCCATGACCGGGCAGATGTCCCTGTTAGATTTTCTCGGAGAGGAAGAGAAGAAGGATTTTGATATCTCTTATCCAAAGGTGGCAGAGTATGATAAGGAAGAGATGCTTGCCTATGAGAAAGAGGTGCTGGGCATCTATGTAAGCGGCCATCCACTGGAGGATTATCAGGAGCTGATGAGCCGGAATATTGACGCTACCACTCATGATTTTCTGCCAGACCCGGAAAGCGGGGAAACCGTTGCAAAGGACCAGATTTACTATACCATGGGTGGCATGATTTCAGCTAAAACCGTGAAAATGACAAAAAGCAACCAGAATATGGCTTTTATCACACTGGAGGATTTGCTGGGAACCATTGAGGTGGTGGTATTTCCAAAGATGTATGAGCAGTACAGACAATATTTAGAGCAGGATAAAAAGATTTTTGTATATGGAAGAGCATCCATCAGCGAGGATGAGGGAAAGCTTTTGTTAGAAAAAGTAGTTCCATTTTCGGAGGTTCCAAGACAGCTCTATCTTCAGTGTGAGAATAAAGAGGATTTTCAGAATAAGCAGGAGGCGATTTACGGAATTGTAGATACTTATGCAGGACGCAGTGAGGTTATTGTGGTTCTGAAGGAAGAAAAACTGATGAAACCATTGGGCACCCAGTTCCGGGTGGATATCTCGGAAAAATCCATGGAGGAATTGAAGAAGCTGCTGGGGGAAGGAAAGGTTGTGACAAAAGAGGGAAAGCTTTCCATGAAAGGACGTTCCAGATAGAGGAAGAGGCTGTATATGATAACCAGTACATCAAATAATAAAATTAAAAATTTAACAAAGTGCATGAAGAACGCCAGGGAGCGCAGAAGGCAGGATGTATTCATGGTAGAAGGTCTCAGGATGTTTGTCGAAATACCGGAGGAAATGCATATTGAGACATTTGCAACGGAAGCATTTTATGAGAAGAACAAAGAGCTGTTCCACAATATTTCCTATGAACTGATAGCGGAGCATATCATGGAATCTGTTTCTGACACGAAGACGCCGCAGGGGGTTATCAGCATGGTGAAGAGGTATCACTATTCCATGGAACAGGTGTGCAGGGATGGGAATCCTCTTATCATGGCATTGGAGAACATACAGGATCCGGGTAACCTTGGAACGATAATCCGTACCGCAGAGGGTGCCGGAGTGACGGGAATTATTATGAGCCGGGACACAGTGGATATATATAATCCGAAGGTAGTGCGGGCGACCATGGGTTCTGTTTTCCGGCTTCCCTTTTGCTATGTGGAGGATTTGACGAAATGCATTGAGGATTTCAATGGCCAGGGGTTTGGGACCTATAGCGCCCATTTGCAGGGAGATAGCTTTTACGACTATGATTACCGAAAACCGACAATTTTTTGTATTGGCAATGAGGGAAATGGTCTTTCCGAAGAGCTTATCAATGCCACAAACAGCAAAATCAGGATACCGATGAGGGGAAAGGTAGAGTCTTTAAACGCCGCAACTGCGTCAACTGTGCTGATGTATGAGGCAATGCGACAGAGAACCACATAATATCGACAAAACTAGTGCTTTTTAGAAGAAAAATCCCCGTTCTATAAATCGACTTTCTGTACTAATATATAGTACATGATAAATGATTTTCAAACAGATACATACAATACCTAGTGTTTGGCATTTATTGTGCAAATAAAACTTTTTAAGGTACATGGAAGGAGAAAAAAGATGACAGAAAAAGCATTGAGTAACAATCAGGCAATAGTGGCAGGGGAGATTATTTCGGAGTTTACATTCAGTCACGAGATTTTTGGCGAGGGATTTTATATGGTGGACTTGCTGGTAAGCAGACTGAGTGATGCTACGGATGTAATTCCTTTGATGGTTTCTGACCGCTTAATTGATGTGCATGAGAATCATATCGGTGAGCGTATTGAGGCAAAGGGCCAGTTCCGCTCCTACAATAAACATGAGGAGACAAAGAACCGTTTGATTTTATCGCTTTTTGTTAGAGAGTTAAATGTATTGGATGAAGAGGATGAAATGCAGCATCCGAATCAGATTTATTTAGATGGATATATATGTAAGGCTCCAATTTACAGAATGACACCCCTTGGAAGAGAAATTGCAGATGTATTGCTGGCAGTAAACCGTGCTTATGGCAAATCCGATTATATTCCGTGCATCTGCTGGGGCAGAAATGCGCGGTTTGCCGGGAAATTAGAGGTTGGAGAGCATGTGGCAATCTGGGGAAGAATCCAGAGCCGTGAATACCAGAAGAAGCTGGACAATGAAGAGGTTGTGAATCGGGTGGCATATGAGGTATCCGTTAGCAAAATGGAATGCCTGGAATAAAAGAATGGATGGATAATTCAAACCTGCAAGGAAAAGATTGCATTTTCATCGGGAATATGCTAGGATAATCGTATTTCTTACAACTTTAACATGAGGTGGAAAAATATGGAAAATGTGCACATTATTTACGGTGCAGGCTATGGCAAGACAGCGGCAGCCATGGGGCTGGCGGTGAAGGCAGTAGGAGCAGGTGAAACCGTGACAATTGTACAGTTTTTAAAGGGAACAGACGCAGATTATAGTATCTTAAGTCAATATGATGAAATCAAATTCTTTTCATTTGAAAACAGTGAGAAGCCATATGGACAGCTGAGCTTTGAGGAAAGAGAAGAACAGAGAGCCAAGGCGAAGAACAGTTTTCATTATGCAAAGAAGGTAATCGACACAGGAAGCTCGGATGTAGTAATATTAGACGAGGTGCTTGGTTTACTGGACTATAATATCCTGTTTGCGGAGGATATTGAAGAATTACTTCAGAGTAATAGCAAGGTCAAGTTAATTATAACAGGGAGAAACTGCCCGGATGGAATTAAGAGAAGGGCATCCCTGCTGTCGCATATTGAGGCAAATTGAACACAGCAATTACTACTCCTTTGAATAAATGAAATGTAATAAGGTTAAGGTACAGAATAATTGGCATTCTGTACCTTTTTGTTTATTAAGCGTATTGGAGGGGAGGAAGAGTGTATTGGAATTCTTTGTTCTTGACATGGATTCTATATAGTGTTATCATGATAAAAGTTATACGAATTAGACGTTTTCGTCGATGTGTAGAGGCGCATGTGTCAAGATTAACAGTTTGGACAGATAAGGCTGGAGGATAGACTGCGAAAGGGGCTCATGCCGAAGAGAGATATTCCCTTATGGATATCTTATCTGGATGTATAGTTAAGAGCTATATGTCTGTCACCGAAAGAAGATGAATTGGTGGAATACAGAATATTGTATGATGCTAGATATCAGGTGGAGTGCTACGGAATGAAGGAAAAATTTAGTGACGCTTCGTTGGCACCGCCGGTGAAGCGTCTTTTTTGTTGCTTTGATATGAGAAAAATGTCCAGTGGATATTTTTTGAGTTATCACGAAAAAATATGTATTAGGAAAAGGAGAGAGCATATGTCAATTTTTACAGGTTCAGCAGTAGCATTAGTAACTCCGTTTAAGGCAGATGGAGCAGTGGATTACGAGCAGTTAAAAGCATTGGTGGAATACCATGTGGCTCATAAAACAGATGCCATTGTTATTTGTGGTACAACTGGTGAGGCTTCCACTATGACAGAGGAAGAGCATATGGAGGTAATCCGCAGGTGTGTGGAGTATGTAGATAAGAGAATTCCGGTTATTGCAGGTACAGGTTCAAACTGTACGGAAACAGCAATCAAGCTTTCAAAAGAGGCAGAAGATGTTGGGGCAGATGCATTGCTGGTGGTAACACCATACTATAATAAAGCAACCCAGAATGGACTCATTAAGCATTATACTGCTATCGGGGAGGCGGTGAATATTCCGATTATCATGTATAATGTACCAGGCAGAACAGGCTGCAATATCCAGCCGGCTACAGCAGTGACGCTGGCAAAGAATGTGAAAAATATTGTGGCAATCAAAGAGGCTTCCGGTAACATTTCCCAGGTGGTGAAGCTTGCACAGCTGGCAGATGGCTGTATCGACATCTATTCCGGTAATGATGACCAGGTAGTTCCGCTGTTATCCTTAGGCGGAAAGGGTGTTATTTCTGTGACAGCTAACATTATTCCGGAGGATACCCATGACATGGTTGCTAAATACTTAGAGGGTGATGTTGCAGGCTCTCTGGCATTACAGCTAAAGGCAATTGATTTATGCGATGCGATGTTCTGCGAGGTGAATCCAATTCCGGTTAAGAAGGCAGTGGAGCTTGCGGGTCTGTGTGGCGGATATGTCAGAATGCCGATGACGGAGGCAGAACCAGCCAGTGTGGAGAAGATTAAAAAAGCTATGACAGAATATGGTATCCAGCTTGCATAAATACAGCAGATAAAAGGAAAACAATATAGGAGAATGATAAAATGGTTAGAATAGTCATGCATGGCTGTAACGGTCATATGGGACAAGTCATTACGGAACTGGCTGCAAAGGATGAGGCGGTTGAAATTGTGGCAGGAATTGATATTGCAGACAACAGAGAAAACGGATATCCGGTGTTTACCAATATTTTTGATTGCGACGTGGAGGCAGATGTAATTATAGATTTTGCAGCAGCGGCGGCAGTGGATAATCTGCTGCGCTTCAGTAAGGAGAGAAACCTTCCTGTTGTTCTTTGCACGACGGGACTAAGTGAGGAGCAGATTGCCAGGGTAAAAGAAACCAGCAAAGAGGTTGCGATTCTCAAATCCGCAAATATGTCTCTCGGAATTAATACCCTGCTTAAGCTTTTAAAGGATGCTGCAAAGGTATTTGGCACCGCAGGCTATGACATTGAGGTTGTGGAGCAGCATCATCGATTAAAGAAGGATGCGCCGAGTGGTACTGCCCTTGCTCTTGCAGATTCTGTAAATGAAGCGCTGAACAACGAATATGAATATGTCTACGACAGAAGCCAGAGAAGCGAGGCAAGACCGGATAAGGAGATTGGTATTTCTGCTGTTCGTGGAGGAACAATCGTAGGGGTACATGATGTAATCTTTGCAGGTACAGATGAGGTGATTACCTTTAACCACACGGCTTATTCCAAGTCCGTGTTTGCCAAGGGTGCAATTGAGGCAGGCAAATTTCTGGCAGGCCGGCAGGCAGGAATGTATGATATGGCAGATGTGATTGAGGCAAAGTAAACGGTACATTTATAATATAAAAGAGCGCTGTAAAGGCTGATGGGAATCAGATTTTTACAGTGCTTTTTTTCTTTGGGTAATTTTGTGAAGTGTTGTAATTATCAGACAAATCATGTATATTTAAAATGTATGAGTCATGAAAAAGAAGAGAAAGCTATAGTTAAATAAAAGCGTTAAAATATATTAATATTGAGAAAGGCAGAGGATTATGAAGGACGGATTTATCAGGGTGGCGGCAGCCTCCCCGGACCTTAGGGTAGCGGATTGTGATTATAACGGAAAACAGATATTGGAGACCATCAGAAAAGCAGAGCAGCAGGGAGTTAAGCTCATTGTATTTCCGGAGCTTTGCATTTCAGGCTATACCTGTGGGGACTTGTTTTTGCAGGACGCCCTGCTTGATGCCTGTGAACAGACACTGGATATGCTGCTGCAGGAGACTGCCGGGCTGGATATTTTGTATGTGGTGGGTATGCCCTATGCGTATAAAAACAAGCTTTATAATGTGGCAGTGTTCTGCAAGGAAAATGAAATCTTAATGGTGGTTCCGAAAACCAATATTCCAAACTACCAGGAATTTTATGAGGCACGCCATTTCACAGAGGGACATAGAGAGACAGAATATATTGGACTGGCTGGGCGTCAGGCGGCATTTGGAACTGACCGGCTGTTGGTGTGTGAGAATATGCCGGAGCTGGTAATTGCGGGTGAAATCTGCGAGGATTTATGGGTGCCGGATTCTCCTTCTGTGCGCCATGCGTTGGCGGGTGCAACGATTATCTGCAACCCTTCTGCCAGTGATGAGATTGCGACAAAGCCGGTGTACCGGCGGAATCTGGTTGCCATGCAGTCGGCAAAGCTGATTGCGGGCTATATTTATGCAGATGCAGGAAATGATGAGTCAACCCAGGATTTGGTCTACAGCGGACATGATATCATTGCGGAAAACGGCAGCATTCTGGCAGAATCCCAGCTGTTTGACCATCAGATTACCATAGCAGAGCTTGATGTAAAAAGGCTGGCGGCAGAGCGCAGGAAAACAACCACTTATCGGAATGAATGGAGAAAGGGAAATGAGGAGCCATGGCATGACGAAACCTGTTTCCGGTTTGAACTGGTGGATACCGAGCTTACGAGACCGATATCAAGAACTCCCTTTGTGCCATCGGATGAGGTGAAGAAAAAACAGCGCTGTGAGGAGATTTTAACGCTACAGGCAATGGGTCTTAGAAAGCGCCTTTCCCATACAGGCTGCCAGTCGGCGGTGATTGGTCTGTCTGGCGGGCTGGACTCCACACTGGCATTGCTGGTAACGGTTAAGGCTTATGATTTATTGGAAATGGAGCATAAAAATATCATCGCAGTTACCATGCCGGGTTTTGGCACCACTGACCGGACTTACCAGAATGCATTAAAGCTTGCCCGCTCCCTGGGAACAACCTTAAAGGAAATTCCAATTACAGCTGCAGTGCGCCAGCACTTTAAGGATATCGGACAGGATGAAAATGTGTATGATGTCACCTATGAGAATGGACAGGCAAGGGAGAGAACCCAGATACTTATGGATATCGCCAATAAATGCAATGGTTTGGTTATCGGAACCGGCGATATGTCAGAGATGGCGCTTGGGTGGGCAACCTATAATGGTGACCACATGTCCATGTATGCAGTAAATGTGTCAATTCCAAAAACACTGGTGCGGTATCTGGTAAGCTACTATGCAGATGAAACCGATGAAAAGACGGCAATGGTATTAAGGGATATACTGGATACACCGGTGAGCCCGGAATTACTGCCGCCGGAGAATGGAGAAATTGCCCAGAGGACAGAAGATATTGTGGGTCCATATGAATTACACGATTTCTTTTTATACTATCTGTTGAGATATGGGTATAAGCCGTCCAAAATTTATCGTTTGGCGAAGCTTGCGTTTGCAGGGGTGTATGATGATGCAACGATTATAAAGTGGATGAAGATTTTTTATCGGCGTTTCTTCTCCCAGCAGTTTAAGCGTTCCTGTGTTCCGGATGGTCCCAAGGTAGGAACGGTATCCCTTTCCCCAAGGGGAGATTTGCGGATGCCGAGCGATGCGTGTGCAGCGATATGGATGAAAGAAATCGAAGGTCTTATTTAAATTGTGTTAATTTTATTAAGTTTTTGTGAATAATTGTAAAACGGCTTTCATTTACTATCAAATGTGTTATAATCACAAAGGACTACAAGTTATTGTATATGGAGGATAAAGCATTGAGATTTACAGATGCTTCCAATGACCAGTTGGAATCGATATTATCCGGGGATGGCGGGGATTTTTTTAAGAATACCAGTCCGGATACCATTGTAATCGATACAGAGGAGCTGCCGGAGGAACAGATGGCAGAGGAAGTGAATAGGGACACCCGGGATGTGGTGATTGAGGTAAAGGACCTCTATAAAATCTATAAGGTGGGGAGCAACAGGGTTCATGCGCTGAATGGTGTGGATTTTAAGGTGTATGAGGGCGAATTCTGCGCCATTGTTGGAACATCAGGCTCCGGTAAATCTACATTGCTGAATATGCTGGCAGGTCTGGAGAAGCCCACAAAGGGAGAGATTATCATTGCGGGGCATCATATTGAAAAAATGAACGAAAATAAGCTGGTTCGTTTTCGGCGGAAAAATGTTGGATTTATTTTTCAGTCCTTTAACCTGCTGGGAACCATGAACGCTCTGGAAAATGTTGCACTGCCTCTGTCCTTCAGGGGAATGCCCAAGGAGCTGCGGTTGAAAAAGGCAATGAAAATGTTAAAGCTTGTGGGACTTAAGGAACATGCATTACATAAGCCGAACCAGATGTCCGGCGGACAGCAGCAGCGTGTGGGAATGGCAAGGGCATTGGTGGTAAATCCCAAGATTATGTTTGCAGACGAGCCTACGGGTAATCTGGATTCAAAAACTTCCAAAGAAATGATGGATTTAATGCGGAATGTGGTTAACAAGCATAAAAAGACGCTGGTTATGGTAACCCATGACGACAGCCTGGCGGCTGTGGCAGATAAGGTTATCCGGATTGTGGATGGGAAAATTATTAGCATAGAAGATAAAGGAATGAAAGCAGTGGAGGATGGAAATCATGAAGAGATTGAAAGATAAGAGCATGAGGATAGTAAAAAGGATGATGGCGGTGGTCATCTGTTTTGCCATTATAGGGGCTATGCCGTCAGGAATTACGTCTGCCAGCGCTACGGAAGTCTCCCAGTCCGGCGACACTGCCCAGACTACAACAGAGAATGTTAATACGGATGCAAATGGTACATTGGGTAAAAATTCTGACGTGGGTATCAGCGTTACCAAATCCATTACCGGTAAGGCGGGAAAAAACGTAAGTGTTGCATTTACACTGAAATCAAATGATACTGCCAATATTAAATTAAAGGGAGTATATCCTGTTATTGACAGTACCTTTCCTTTTGAGACCAGCGGAGATGCCTACAAGGTTGTCAGCGCCGGAACAGATGCGGAAAAGCAGGCAAAGCTCAGTGCCACATTTAAGATGAAGGCCCGCTCCGATATTGAGACAGGATATCACAGTGTAAGATTTATTGGGGAATATTCCAAGACGGATAGCGATGGTACAACAGAGGATTATTATGTAATAAAGACAATTAACATTTATTTTGAAGGTAAAACAAGTTCGGGTGCGAATATAGGCGGCGGCAGTGGTGTTTCCGATTCCGGAGATGATGACGATATTCCGGATTCAGGGGATGATGATTTGGGAGGATATAGCCCTTCATCAGATGACGGTGACTCTGATAGTGATGAGAGCTCCGCTCCGAAGCTTATCATTACCGGGTACGATACAAAGCCTGAAAAGATTATGGCAGGAGAAACCTTTACCATTACAATTCATATTCAGAATACGTCAAAGACCACATCGGTTTGCAATGGTAAATTCTTAGTTGGTAATGAGGCAGGAAACTTTCTGCCAACCTCCGGCTCCAGTGCTGTATTTGTAGAGAGCATTCCGGCAGGAAAGACCGGGGATATCAAGATAGAAATGAAGACATCCTCTGATTTGGCACAGAAGAATTACATTCTGGTTGTCAAAGGGGATTTTGATGACGGCAAGGGAAATAATTATACATATAGTGATAACTTATATGTACCGGTATTTCAGGAGGTAAAGCTTGGAATTACGGATGTATCCATGTCGCCGGAAGCCATCGGCATTGATTCCGAGGGAACATTGATGTTTACAATTAACAATCAGGGAAATGCCGGAGTATATAATGTAAATGTGTCGGTGAAGGATGATGCGGTTACCTGTGAGGACAGCTATGTGGGAAATATTGCAGCCTCTTCTTCTGCCTATGCGACACTGAATCTGGTGGGAGTGCAGGATAACTCGGAAACCGGAACCATCAATGTTGTGATTTCTTATGAGGATTCTGAGGGAAATACCGGAACAATGGAGCAGGCTGTGACCTGCATGGTTGGTGAAGATGTAGCTATGGACGATTTGGACTTTGAAGGTGAAGATTTAGAGGGTGATTTCGGTGATGAGGAGACAGGTCTGCCAGTCTGGCTTATCGTGATTATAGTCATAATTGTGCTGGCGGCTGTTGCAGGTTCGATTATCTTTATTGTGATGAGGAAAAAGAAGAAGATGGCAGAACTGTTAGCGGATGAAGATGGAGAGGATGATTTAACAGATGAAGATTTCTGATATTCTTGGAATGAGCCTGACCAATCTGTGGCGTCGTAAAACCAGGACATTTCTGACTGTATTGGGAGTTGTCATTGGAACGGCATCCATTGTTGTCATGCTGTCTCTGGGCATTGGATTGAAGCAGTCCATGCTGGAGCAGGTGGGAACGGCAGGCGGATTGACGGAAATTATGGTATCCTCCGACAGTGATTATGGAACGGATGATTTACTTTTGGATGATTCCACAATAGAAACCTTTTTGGAATTGGAGCATGTGGATGCAGTGGAACCGCAGCTTTGGTACAGTATGCCAATCCAGGCAGGAAAATACGAGTCCTATATTACGCTGATTGGGGTAACCCGGGAATATCTTGAAAAAATTGAATTAGGAGAGGGAACCCTGCCGGAGGAGGGAGGAAATCTCAGCATGATTGCCGGTAACCAGGTTCTGGCAGAGTTTATGGATTCTACTACCGGCGAATATCCTTATTATGAAAATGAGGAAATGCCTAATATAGACTTACTGAACACTCCTCTGGTGGGAGGAATAGAGGTAGAGGATGTTATGGAGGATGATACCGGGGATGATACATCCTCTTCCGACACGGATTTAGTAGACAGTACATTTAGCAGCGGTGATACGGATGACGACAGTGAGGATGACAGTGACGGCAGTCTGGATGATTTCAGTGATACCGGGGATGATTTCACCAATGATGATGATTTCAGCTTTGACGAGGGGCTGTCACTGGATGATTTTGGGGATGAAAGTATATCCTATAGTAACTTTTCCTCATCCATGAAACGTGTACCTGTCAAGATAACCGGTATTACGGAGGGTGATATAGAGAGTTATACGGAATATTCCTATAACTGCTATACCAGCATGGATGCACTGAAGGAATTTTTAAAGCAGAATTATTCGGAAAACAGTGTAATACCCGGACAGCCTACCAACAAGGATGGCAAACCGTACCGGGATTTAAAGTATTCACAGCTGACCGTGAACGTGGATGAGTCTGCTAATGTAGAGGATGTATTACAGACAATCCAGGATATGGGATACCGTGGAGAAGCCAACAAGGAATGGCTGGAAGAGATTGAAAAGGAATTTATGATTATCGAGGCTGTATTAGGCGGTATCGGTGCAGTTTCCCTGCTGGTTGCAGCAATTGGCATTGCCAATACAATGACAATGTCCACTTATGAGAGAACGAAAGAAATCGGAATCATGAAGGTGTTAGGCTGCAGTCTTGGCAATATCCGTACAATGTTTCTGACAGAAGCTGCATTTATCGGACTTCTGGGAGGAGTAGTTGGTGTGGCTTTAAGCTTTTTGCTTTCCTTTGTTGTGAATAAGGTTGCTCCGGCAATAATGATGGATTTTGGAGAAGGGGCAAAGATTTCAATAATTCCGTTTTGGCTTGTGCTGTTGTCTATTGTATTTTCTACGATTATCGGTATGATTGCAGGCTTTTTCCCGGCACAGCGTGCCACGAAGTTAAGTCCGCTGGCAGCAATACGTAACGAGTAATACAGTTGTCTCACAGAAGCAGAAGAGGGAAATAAAGAAATGATAAAGACGTTGGCTTCCATCAGGAAAAACCAACGTCTTTTTTATTTCCATGTATATGAGTTGTTACGCTACATGCTCTGGTTGTTTTGCGGCAAAATCAATCTGCTGTACAATGCCGGCGGCTCCCGTTGATTCATGCAGATAGAAGCCCGTCTGCCGGACAACCGCCTGGGTTTCATTCGTCTTAGCTGCTGTGTGGGTAAACTGGGTGTTGGCAGCGCCCAGATAAATAGCGCCGATATCCGCCTGCCCCAGTCCGATTAATTTGTCATTGCCGGATGCATCCTTAACCCAGATTTTCAGCCTGGAATAGACAGAATCATTTTCGTCAATCCATCCATTTCCGTCTTCATCATAGGCGGATAAATCCTTAAAGCCATTGCCGGATTTTGTGCCGAACAGTTCACTGCCGTCATCAATTTTACCGTTACCGTTTTCGTCCAGTGCAAGAAAACCGTTTCCTTTTGCCAACTGGGAAATTTCTTCCCGGATGCCGTCTCCGTCAATATCAAAGTACCATTTCTGGTCGCTTATGGTATCCGGTGCATCCTCCAGCTGGATAACCAGGGGGTCGGTAAGAACATACTGTGTCTGTTCGTTAAGGAATTCCGAAGTCTCCATAAAGGAGCGGCTCATTTCCATTGAGATATTAAAATCAATGGTGCGGCCATCGGCTGTCACTACGGAGCCCGTACTGTTAAAACAGGTGGATTCGGTTTCACTTACTGTAACACTTTGGTAATCCTGTCTGGTCCAGAAGGTTCCGGGCTGGCTGCCTGTGGTCAAATCCAGTATGCTGTCAGAATTATAATAGCCCCGCCCAAGAAGCCGTTCCTTAATCCGTTCCATTAACTCTTCCAGACGGATGATGAACTCCTCGTGGTACTTTTGCCAGGCAGATTTTGTCGGCTCAATTGACATGGTGTTATATGCCAGATTGGTGTATAAATCTGAGGTAAGCGTCTGGTTGTCACCAGAGCCTGGCATAGAGCTGGTAAAGGAATCGTACTGACTGTAATTCCCGCGGCTGATGGCAGCTCCGCTGTACTGCGCATAGCTGCTTATAAATGTGCTGCCTGAATAGGCGGTAACATTGGTGCCTTGCTGTCTCATTACAGCCTGCTGTGTTATCTGTGTGTTATTTGTATAGATTCTTCCGGAACCCATACTGACCTGACTTGAATCAATTTTGATGTTTCTCACCCTTTCCAAAATGTATTCCAGTCTAACCAATATATATTTCGGTGGCATTTTTGGTTTTTTATAGAATTGTTTGAAAAGAATTTGGCAAAAAGCATAAAATGACTATCAGATTATTTAAAATTCTTAGGTTTACAACAGCCGAAAATACCAGTATAATGTGCAATAGTGATTTAAAGAAAGGAAGAGCGGATGAAATGCTTATGAAAGCGGCATCCGGAATCAGTCATGTATCAGATTATTAAAAAGGATGGAAATGCGAAGCGTGCCATATTTGAGACGGTGCATGGAACGGTCCAGACACCGGTTTTTATGAATGTGGGAACGGCAGCAGCAATTAAGGGTGCAGTTGCCACCACGGATTTACAGGAGATTGGAACGCAGATAGAGCTCTCCAACACATACCATCTCCATGTAAGGCCGGGAGACAGGGTGGTTAAGCAGCTGGGAGGTCTTCACAAATTTATGAACTGGGACAAACCTATTCTGACAGACTCAGGAGGTTTTCAGGTGTTTTCACTTGCCGGGCTGCGTAAAATTAAAGAAGAAGGCGTATATTTTAACTCTCATGTTGACGGGCGTAAGATTTTCATGGGCCCGGAGGAGAGTATGCAGATTCAGTCCAATCTGGCATCCACCATTGCCATGGCATTTGACGAGTGCGCACCAAGTCTCGCTACGCGAGAGTATATAAAAAATTCTGTGGAGCGTACCACCAGATGGCTGGCAAGGTGTAAGACAGAAATGAAACGGTTAAATTCACTGGAGGATACCATTAATAAAAACCAGCTCCTGTTTGGTATCAACCAGGGTGGAATCCATGCAGATATCAGGGTGGAGCATGCCAAGGCTATCTCGGAGATGGAGCTGGATGGGTATGCCATCGGTGGACTGGCAGTGGGAGAGTCTCATGAGGAGATGTATCACATTATAGAGGAGACGGTTCCTTATCTTCCTGCGGATAAGCCCACATATCTGATGGGAGTGGGAACGCCTGCCAATATTCTGGAGGCTGTGGACCGTGGGGTAGATTTTTTTGACTGTGTTTATCCAAGCCGGAATGGACGGCATGGGCATGTATATACGAATCATGGGAAAATGAATCTTTTTAATGCAAAATACGAACTGGACAGCCGCCCCATATCAGAGGAATGCAGCTGTCCTGCCTGCCGGAATTATTCCAGGGCATATATCCGTCATCTGTTAAAGGCAAAAGAAATGCTGGGAATGCGTCTTTGCGTCTTGCATAATTTGTATTTTTATAATAATATGATGAGTGAGATTCGTACAGCGATAGAGGAAGAACGCTATTCCGAATATAAAAAGATGCGTTTGGACGGCTTCGCCTAATGTGATTTTTATAAAATAAAGCAGAAAAGGAGTTAATGATTATGTTTTCAATGTTATTAAATGGAGATGCCCAGCAGGCATCAAGCGGTTCTTTGGTTGCGACGTTAGTGATGGTTGTAGTCTGGATAGCGATTATGTATTTTATTTTAATCCGTCCACAGAAGAAGCAGCAGAAGGAAATGGATGCAGTTCGTAATGCCGTGGAGCCAGGTGATAATATTATGACCACAGGCGGTTTCTACGGTGTTGTTTTGGATGTAGTGGATGATACGGTTATCGTAGAGTTTGGTAATAACAAAAACTGTCGTATTCCGATGCACAAGAATGCCATCGCAGAGGTAGAGAAGGACAGTGAAGAAGAGACAGAAACCGATTCTAAGAAGAAATAGATTTCTCTGATAACAAAGGCCGGAAGAACGCATTTATATGTTTTCTTCCGGCTTTTTTGCTATTGTATCATGTTCTGGGCTCTGTATTCACAGATGGCGGTCAGCAGTTTTTCCGGAATGCGGAGGTTACCTCTGCCGGTGCCGATGGAGATATCCGGTTTTACAACTCCATGAAAATCAGAGCCGCCGGATACAAGAAGATTTTTGGTAAGTGCAATGCTCCGCAGCTCCTGTATCTGCCCGTCGTCATAGGTGGAATAATAGCATTCCAGACCGGAGAGTCCCAGGGGAATCAGGGTGTCTAATAAGGTCTCAACCTCTGACTTTGAAAATTTGTAGGAATATGGGTGGGCGAGGATTGCGGTACCTCCTGCCTGCTTAATCAGATTCAGCACATGCTCCGGCGTTACCTTTGGCTTGGGAAGGTAAAATGGACATCCGATTCCAAGGTACTTATCAAATGCTTCCGTTTTGTTTTTGCAGACGCCCTTTTCCACCAGTACCCTGGCAAAATGTGCTCTTGTAATGACACTGTTGGGATTGCCGTGCTTTAGTTCTTCTAGGGTAATAGGAATACCGGCATCCACAAAATTTTGTATCATTTTCTCGTTGCGGTCTTCCCTTGCCTGCTTTAATTTCTTAAGCTCTTCTAAAAAGGCTTTGTCCCTGTGGTTTACAAAGAGTCCCACGATGTGGATTTCCCTGTTCCTATAATAGCAGGAAAGTTCAATGCCGGGAATTACATCAATATTTTCAAATTTACCAGCATATTGAAGTGCCTGTTCTACACCGTCAACGGTATCGTGGTCGGTAAGGGCGAAATAGCGAAGCCCTGCTTCCTTTGCCAGTGAAACCACTTCTTCCGGGGTCAGGGAGCCATCAGATGCAGAAGAATGTACATGCAAATCTATATAATTCATAAAAAAACCTCCTTGGTGGGATTGATAATTTGAAATGTATATTCGCTATTTATAATATAGTATGTTTTAACTTGTATTACAAGTAGCCGTCTGGTTGAAAAGAAAAATACAGTATGTTACAATTTTTAAACAGTATTTTATCTGAAGCCAATATAGCACAGGCATCAATTTAATTCAAGCCGGATTCCGCTAATGAACTGTATAAGTAAGGCATGGAACTGGATATACTTTGGATAAGCATTTTAAAAATTTTGAAGGAAAGGAAATTAAAAAATGAATGAATTTACGAATGCGTTAAAAAGAACGGACTTAAACAGCATAGCCTCTTTTCTTTTGTATGGTATTGATGATATGGATGAAATTACTGATTCCTATTCAGAAAGGATGAATGCAGCGTATGAAGATTACTATAAGAGTATGAGAGAGGCGTTTCCGGATGCGGCGATAGATGAGGATGATATGAATAATATTGTGGCAGGATTTTCCGGGGTAGAGAGTGATGTATATTTCAAGGTTGGCTTGCTGATAGGTTTTCAGATATATAAGTTTTTTAATGAGGGCTATGATAAGTCAAAGGCGGGAGAGTTAAATAAAATAATCAGCGATTTTATAGCTTCTCAGGAAAATCATACGGACAAATAAAAGGAATGGCAGGCAGCACATCTCAAAAGGATATGCTGCTTTTTCAAATTGGGACTAGATTTTTTCGACGATATATGCGAAAATGTATCTAAATACGGCAATCAGCTTTTACATATAATGCCGGTAAAATTTTACATTTTGAAAGGAGTTTCAACATGATTTATTCACAGGAAGTAGAAAACATGTGCCCAGTAGCTCAGGGTGTACATCATGGTTGTGCACCAATTCCAGAAGAAGCAAAGTGGGTACAGGCAAAAGAAGTTAAGGATATCTCTGGTTTTACACATGGTATTGGCTGGTGTGCTCCACAGCAGGGTGCATGTAAGCTTACCTTGAACGTAAAAGAGGGTATTATTCAGGAAGCTTTGGTTGAGACAATCGGTTGTTCCGGTATGACTCATTCTGCAGCTATGTCTGCCGAGATTCTTCCAGGATTAACTGTGATGGAAGCATTGAATACAGACTTAGTATGTGATGCTATCAATACTGCAATGAGAGAATTATTTTTACAGATTGTATATGGTCGTTCTCAGAGTGCATTTTCAGAGGATGGTCTTGCAGTTGGTGCCGGGCTTGAGGATTTAGGTAAGGGTCTTCGTTCACAGGTTGGTACAATGTATGGTACCCTTAAAAAGGGTCCTCGTTACTTAGAGATGGCTGAGGGATATGTTACTGCAATCGCATTAGATGCTGAGGATTTAATTATTGGTTATAAGTTCGTTAACCTTGGTAAGATGACTGATTTCATCAAGAAGGGTGACGACCCTAACACTGCATATGAGAAGTCTTGTGGTCAGTACGGAAGAGTAGATGACGCTGTTAAGTTAATCGACCCACGTACAGACAAAGAAATCGAGAAATAATAGAGGAGGACGATAGAAATGGCATTATTTGAATCATATGAAAGAAGAATTAAGCAGATTAATGAAGTGTTGAACAGCTACGGTATCTCCTCTATCGAAGAGGCAGAGAAGATTACGAAGGACGCTGGATTAGATGTATATAATCAGGTTAAGGGCATTCAGCCAATCTGTTTTGAGAATGCTTGCTGGGCTTATACTGTAGGTGCTGCAATTGCAATCAAGAAGGGCTGTAAGAGAGCTGCTGATGCAGCAGCAGCAATTGGTGAAGGTCTTCAGGCTTTCTGTATTCCAGGTTCTGTTGCTGATACCCGTAAGGTAGGCTTAGGACATGGTAATCTTGGTAAGATGTTACTTGAGGAGGAGACAGAGTGTTTCTGTTTCTTAGCCGGACATGAGTCCTTTGCAGCTGCTGAGGGTGCTATCGGTATTGCTGAGAAGGCGAACAAGGTTCGTCAGAAACCGTTAAGAGTTATCTTAAATGGTCTTGGTAAGGATGCAGCTCAGATTATTTCCCGTATTAACGGATTTACATTTGTTGAGACAGAGTATGATCCATATACCAACGAGGTTAAGGAAGTATTCCGCAAGTCCTATTCAGAGGGACTTCGTGCAAAGGTTAACTGCTATGGTGCAAACTCCGTACCAGAAGGTGTTGCAATCATGTGGAAGGAAGGCGTTGACGTTTCTATTACCGGTAACTCAACCAATCCTACAAGATTCCAGCATCCGGTAGCAGGTACTTATAAGAAGGAATGTACAGAGAAGGGTAAGAAATATTTCTCCGTTGCTTCTGGTGGTGGTACAGGACGTACCCTTCATCCGGATAACATGGCAGCAGGTCCTGCTTCTTATGGTATGACTGATACATTAGGACGTATGCACTCAGATGCACAGTTTGCTGGTTCTTCATCTGTACCTGCACACGTTGAGATGATGGGTCTGATTGGTGCTGGTAACAACCCTATGGTTGGTATGACTGTTGCAGTTGCTGTTTCCATTGAGGAAGCTGCGAAGGCTGGTAAGTTCTAAATTATAAGTGGAAATGCTTTATTTTCGAGAGTTTCTCAAGTCGTGGTTCGATTTGGGAAACTCTCATTTTTTGTCTGTAAGTTGCTTATAAGTTACATAAGAATCCTGTAATGCTTTAGCCTGGTGTTTATAAGATTAGCTTATTTTTCCATATCTGAAACATCATTTTGGAAAATCTCAATCATCATTCTTGCCCCTAACCGAAAACCTTCAATAAACATTTCGGATGTATCAAGGGGAAAAAAATCAAGCTGTTTATCCAGTATTTTTATAAACTGTTCCTTCAACTGCGGTTCTATGTTTTCAATTTTTTTAATAAAATCCTGGTAATTCTGCCGATATTCCTTGCGCATATTCTGGTATTCTGTAATTTTTGGAATATATTGTTCTACGGGAAAAATTTCACCATTGTATAATTGTAATAAAATGTTTTTCATAGTGAATACTCCTTTGTAATGTTTTAAAAATGTGCGTTTATTTATAGTCTATCATGTAAAAGAGAAAAAAAGACATTTACTGAATGCCAAATCAAAAATATCTATAAAGAATTATAAAATTGTTAGGACTTTTCCGATGTTCCTCTAAAAGGGAAAGAAGTTGACAACACCAGTCTATTGTGATAAACTAACAATAGTCTATTGGAATAGACCACTTGTTTATATAAAATAAGCAGACTGGATGAAAGCTTGGTCATAAATATATTATAGTAAAAAAAGGAGTATATCAGATGGAAAAGGTTTTTGAAAGTGAGTATCGGTTTTTATGTATCCTATGGGAGCAAGAGCCAGTCAGCAGTCCGGAACTGGTGAAGCTGTGTAACCAGGAGTTTGGCTGGAAGAAATCCACCACCTATACGGTAATCAAGAAGCTGACGGATAAGGGGATTATCCGGAATGAGAATACAATTGTGGAATCTCTTGTAAGTAAGGAAGAGGTTGACCGGCAGGCGAGTGATGAATTGCTGGAACGAACCTGTCAGGGAAATGTACCTTCTTTTCTGGCAGCTTTTCTAAAGGACCGGAAGTTATCTAAAGAAGAGGCAGAACGCATTAAGAAAATGATAGAAGATGCCAGTGAATAAAAGGGTGGGAAAAGAATGATTGAAATGATATGGAGAATGGGACTACAGGCAGGAATACTGATTTTGTTGGTTCTCATAATGAGGGTATATCTGAAGAAATATGCAAAGGTTTACAGCTATTTATTGTGGCTTCTGGTGTTAGTGCGCCTGCTCTGTCCGGTTTTCATTGAAAGCAGCTGGAGCCTGCAGCCGGATTGGGCTGGCAAAATGCAGTCTGTTTCCGAAACGGCAGTTTCGGTGGAGGCTGGAGGGGAAGAGACAACACCAAAAATTGCAGCGGATTTTGTGGAAGAAAATAAGGCGGAGGAAACACATGTACAAAAGCTGTCGGATATTTTGCATATCCTGACAGAAGCGGGCTTCCTTAGAAGAATTATGAAATGTATATGGGGAGCAGGAGTATTGGGCGTGGGACTTTATTTTTTATCGCAGTACATAAAAATTAAAAGACAGGTGAAAACTGCCATATGGGAAAGAGGTAGACTCTGGCGGTGTGATGGAATAGATTCTCCTTTTGTAATGGGAGTTGTGTTTCCGAAGATTTATATGCCCTATACTGTGCAGGGAGATTCTTATCAATATATTTTACAGCATGAACAAATGCATATCAGGCATGGGGATTGGGTAATACGGTTAGCGGGAATACTGGCAATCTGTCTGCATTGGTGGAATCCGCTGGTGTGGTATGGAATCCACAAAATGAATCAGGATATGGAGATGTTTTGTGATGAATCGGTTTTGGCTGACTCGCCGGTAAAGGACAGAAAAATCTATGCGGGTATACTGTTGGATTTTTCGTTGAAGCAGAGTGGATATCCGGCGGTCTTGTCCTTTGGAGAAAGTGATACAGAGCGGAGAATTGTCAATATTCTTGAGAAAAAGAAGAAAAAATGGATGGTATCTGTTCTGGTTTCCATAATGGTTTTTGCATTGTCCGCAGCATTTTTTATAGTCCCAAAGAAGACCGTAGCGGAAAGCAGTATTCCGGAGAAAATCGCAGATAATCCGGAAATGTATAAGGTATCCGGTATTACCCCGAGGGAGGCAGAAGCATTTATAGAAGGTTTAATCAATTTGGTAAAAAAAGACCAGCGGGAACAGGTTTCCGAATTGGTGGCTTATCCGAGAGCTGTGGAGGTGGACGGAGAGAAAATATATGTGGAGAATAGTACAGAATTTTTACAGTATTATGACAGAATTTTTACCGATTCTCTGAAGGAAACCTTATATCAGTGTATGGATGCGGATATTCAGTATAATGATTCGGGAATTTTTCTGGGAGATGGGGAGCTGTGGATTGCGAAAAGCGGAGAAAATTTATATATTACCTCTCTTTCCAATGAGGAGGGAGTGTCTGTCCGTTTTCCAATGAGTTCAAAAACATTTTATAATTAAGAGAGGAGCATAAATAAATGAAGAAAATTATTTTGACTATGATATTCATCTTTGTAATGGGAAGTGCCATGGGGTGCCAAAAGCAGGAGGAGCAAGCCCCACAGCCTGTCAGCGAAGAAAAAACAGTGACAACAGCAGAGGTCACAGAGGAGGATTCTTCTACGGACAGCACAGAGGAGTCTCAAACAGAAAATACACCTGCCATAGAGGTAGAGGGTAAAGATGAGGATTTAAATGGACAGGGTACAGCAGAAGCTGACCAGTCAGGTGCAGGGAATAAGGCGGACGATGGGGAGAGTACGGACTCTGATGCAGCCCCACAGAGCTACTACGGAAAATGGAAGGTAACACAGTATTATGCTGCCTATATCACAGCTCTTTCTACGGAGGAAATGAATGCTCAGATTGGTACAGAGTGCGAATATGGAGCAGATACATTTATCAGTGGAGGAAAAGAGCTGGATTCTCCTCAGTATAGTGAGAGTGAGGAAAAGAAAGCGGATTTTGAAGCGGATTACCAGGGTCAGCCTACATTTGAAATCATGGGGATTACAGCAGATGCAGTAAAACAGATATCAATTGACAATTCCTATGATTTTGGAAGTATGTTCTATGTGAAAGATGCCAATACCATTATTATTATCTATGAAGGAGTATTTTTCGAGGCGGTAAGGGAGTAACAGCCATCCGTGGCAGAATAAAAACTTTACAATAAACAATTGATATTATAGAATAGTATAAATGAAACATAGGAGGTTACAAAATGCCACTCTTGAATTAATAATCTCTGTGCGGGGTCTGATGTCCGGGCAAAGCTTGTACAGAGATTAAAAATAGAAATTTGCCCACATTGGATTTTACGCATTTATAGGTTATAATAAATATTCTATAAGGAGATAAAATTCAATGAAAGATGGTTTTAAAAAATTTATAATATTTTGGATTGGTGGTTCTGTATCACAGTTAGGAAGTGCAATGACCAGCTTTGCACTTATCTTATGGACATATACGCAGACAAATTCTGCCATGGCGGTGTCCCTGATGTCCTTTTGCAATTATCTTCCATACATTGTGGTGAGTCTGGTTGCAGGAGGATTTATAGACCGGCATCGCAAGAAGACAATTATGTTGGTGTCAGATACGCTGGCGGCAGTCTGTTCGCTGGTAGTATGTCTGCTCTTTTGGAATGGAAGACTAGAAATATGGCATATTTATGTGGTAAATGCCATAATTGGAATTATGAACTCTTTTCAGGGACCAGCGCAGGCTGTTGCAATCGGAATTATGGTTCCGGAGGAACGGCTGTCACAGATGAGCGGGATGTCATCTTTTGCGGCTAATCTGATTTCTGTTATATCACCGGTTTTAGCATCCGCTATTTTTGGCTTTGGCGGTCTTGGAATGGTGATTGTGGTAGACTTGTTGTCCTTTGTATTTAATTTTGTGGTGCTGCTTGTATTTATTAAGATACCTGAGCAGTTGAAGGAGACTTCTGATGAAAAGAATTTTCTGTCCGGTACAATGAATGGTTTTCATTTTCTGTTACAGAATAAAGGGCTTTGGTATGTTATAGTCACAATGGCGGCAATCAATTTCTTCTCCCAGCTGACCTATGAGAATATACTTTCTCCTATGATTCTGGCAAGAAGCGGGAATGACAGTATGGTTCTTGGTGTGGTAAATATGGTGCTGGGTATCGGAGGAATTTTAGGCGGACTTGTGGTGTCTGTTAAAAAGCTGAAAATCAGCAGTGTCAAGATGATTTATTATTCAGCCGCCCTGTCATTTTTACTGGGGGATATGATGATGGGCTTAGGACAAAATGTGCTCTGGTGGAGTGTTGCAGCAATAGCAGCTTGTTTTCCAATTCCGTTTATTATGGCTGGACAGAATGTTATTCTGTATAAAATGGTGCCACAGGAATTGCAGGGAAGCGTGTTTTCTGTCCGGAATGCCATTCAGTATGCTACGATTCCAATTGGTCTGCTGTTGGGTGGCTTTCTGGCGGACTATGTGTTTGAACCGTTTATGCAGTCAGAAAGTGGACTGGCAAATGCATTGGGGCATCTTGTAGGAACCGGAAATGGAGCCGGTATGGCGGTGATGTTTTTGTGTACAGGTATCATGGGTTCAACAGTCAGTCTTTTGGCATATCATAAAAAAGAGATACAGAAGCTTCAGGAAAGCGAATCCGTAAATTAATTAAAAGAAGAACAAGATAGAAGAGCAATGGACGAATCAGGCAAAAGTACCGGAGACGGTTTTTGCCTGATTTTTTCTATTTATGAAACCTCATTAAACATTGAGAGTGACAAAACAGTGTGGTATGATAATAGAAATTGAAAGGTAGATTTAATAGGGAAATATGATAAAAAGGATAAGGTTTTCTTCATAGGAGGGGAATATGAAACTGAAAAACATATTAATTGTAGTTAATGACATAGAAAAGTCGAAAGCATTTTACAGGGATTTATTTGGTCTGCAGGTAGTGACGGATTTTGGAGGAAATGTAATATTAACCGAAGGTTTGGTTTTGCAGGACAGAAAGATTTGGGAGAAGTTTATTGGGAAAGAGATTATAAAGGGAGGCAATGATGCTGAACTTTATTTTGAGGAAAATGATATGGAGAGCTTTCTGAAAAAACTGGAGCAAAGCAGCTATCCGGTTGAATATGTGAATTCGCTTATGGAGCATGACTGGGGACAACGGGTAATCCGCATTTATGACCCGGATTGGCATGTAATCGAGATTGGGGAATCCATGGAATATGTAGCCCACAGGTTATTAAAACAGGGAATGACGGCAGAACAGGTGGCGGAGAAAACACAGCTGCCATTTTCCCAGGTGGAAATGATGAGAATGTAGAGAAAAGGGACGATAAAATATGAACCAGATTTTACTATTAGAGGATGAAGAAAATTTAAACCGGGGTATCAGTCTCAAGCTGGAAAAGGAGGGCTACCATGTGCTGTCTGCTTATGGCATTGAACAGGGGATGGCACTTTTCAAATCCAATGCCGTTGATTTGATTATCTGTGACATTACATTAGAGGACGGAAACGGGCTGGATTTTTGCAGGGAAATCCGGAAAATGAGCCAGGTGCATTTTATATTTTTAACAGCCATGGACCAGGAGATGGATGTGGTAATGGGCTATGAGGCAGGGGCAGACGATTATATGGTAAAGCCCTTTAGCCTTGCGGTGCTGATTTCCAAGGTAAATGCAATCTTTAAAAGAATGTCCGGCAGGGAAGAGGAGAAAATCGTTTCCGGTGATGTGGTGTTTTTGAAAAATGAAATGAAGGTGCTGGTAAAGGGGGAGGAAACCTCTCTGACAAAGAATGAGCTGCGGCTGCTGTTCATTTTAATGGAGCATCCAAAGCAGATTCTTTCTAAAAACCAGCTGCTGGAGCAGATGTTTGATATCAATGGGGAGTTTGTGGATGAGAATACCATTGCGGTAAATATCCGCAGACTGCGGGAGAAAATAGAGGATAATCCGTCTGCGCCGGTGTATATCCGGAATGTGCGGGGCATTGGATATCTTTGGGACAGGGAGTGTAACCGGTAGTATGAAACAAAACAGATGGATATTAAAATATATGCTGGTGCTTCTCCTCATTTTAACCTGTGCATGGGGCTTTCAGATTTATAATCTGAAGCAGGAGGAAAAGCAGAATGTAGGCACGGTCTATCAGATATTGGGGGAATGGGAAAATGGCATATCCAATGAACAGATTGCGGCAGACCTGCTGAAAGGAAATGCGAATCCCCAAGCCGTGGATGTGGGAATGAATATCTTAGAGGAATATGGTTATAATGCAGATTACGAAAGTGTCTATTCCAGGTGGACGAGGGAACGGGCAGTGTGGCTTGCATTATTTTATCTGGCATTATATGTCGTGATATGTGGGGTGCTCTGGGGTTATGGGCTGGTCTATAAAAAGAACAGAGAAAAGGAACATCATCAGTTGCAGGATATTTTGGAGCGCTTTTATAGTGGAGATTACAATTATTTGTCTGAGGCATACAGGGAAGACAGTGGCGGAAAGCTTTATAACCAGTTGGAATCTTTGGGACAGAAGCTTAAATGGAATGAAGAACGGATGCGGCGGGAAAAGGAAGACACAAAATCCCTGGTGACCGATTTATCCCATCAGTTAAAAACACCTGTGGCATCCATAAAGATGTGCTATCAGCTGTTAGAGGAGGAGGCTTTGCAGCCGGAGGAACAGAAGGAATTTATGGATAGACTGGGAGAGCAGATTGCGCATTTAGATGGGCTGCTGGCAGCGCTGGTGAACATTTCCCGTATGGAAACAGGAATCATTACGATTCAGAAGGAAAATGCCAATATTTTTGAAACCGTGGTACAGGCGGTAAATCAGGTATATATGAAGGCGGAGGAAAAGGGAATTGAAATTGCGATTGACAGCCCTTCTCCGGAGATAGAGAATATCGCTCTTCCCCATGATGTAAAATGGACAAAGGAAGCCATTGTAAATGTATTGGAAAATGCCATTAAGTATAGCCCTGAGGCTTCCAGCATCCGGATTACGATGGAAAAGCAGATTCATTTTTTCCGTATTGAGATAAAGGATGAGGGGATTGGAATAAAGAAAGAAGAGGTCAACCGGATTTTCCAGAGATTTTACAGAGGAAAGACCGAGGAGGTTAAGCAGGCAGAGGGCTCTGGAGTGGGCTTGTATCTGACGCGGAAGATTTTGGAGGAGCAGGGAGGGAATATCACTGTGGTATTTCCATATGACAGGAAGAAAACAAAGGGAAGCACCTTTGCCATTATGTTAAGTCTGAAATAAATAGAAATAAAATAGTTAACGGAGGTCAGCAATATGAATATAAAGCTTGTGGCATTGGATATGGATGGAACATTATTGGACAGTAATAAGTGTCTGCCGGCAGATTTTATGAACTGGGTACAAAATCATCCGGATATCAAAACGGTAATTGCCAGTGGACGGCAGTATTATACGCTGGTGAAGGATTTTGTCCCGATTAAGGATGAGCTGGTATATGTAGCAGAAAATGGTGGATTTGTGTTTGAGAAGGACAAAATCATCTACAGCAATGAAATGAGCAAGGAGGATATTTGCAAATGTCTGGAGCGGATTGAAGGCTTAGAGGGGCTGACGCCTATTGTATGTGGAGCAAAATCAGCATATATGAATCATGTAGAGGAAAGCATTTTAAGGGAAGCGGAAATGTATTATACCCATTTACAGATAGTGGAGAATTTGTATGAGGCGGCTTTGCAGGATACCATTGTCAAGCTTGCGATTTTTGTGGAGGCGAAAAAGGCAGAGCCTGCCATGAAGCATTTTGCGGATATAGGGGAAGCTCTGGCTGTGGTGTTGTCTGGTGACAGCTGGATTGACATTTCCAACCGAACGGTCAATAAAGGGGTTGCGGTTACTGTTATTCAGGAAAAATACGGAATTGACCGAACAGAATCTATGGCATTTGGCGATTATCTAAATGATGTGGGTCTGTTAGAGAGCTGTGAGGAGAGCTATTGCATGGAAAACGGACATCCGGAGTTAAAGAGACTGGCAAAGTATGTGACAGCCTCTAATGATGAAGATGGTGTGATGAAGGTGCTGCGGGGGTTATTTCCTTCGTACTGGCAGGCATAACCATATTTGTATGTATTCAGAGAATAAATGAGATAAGGAGTGGCGAGGAAGATGATCTTAGTAAATACTGATTATATTGCAGGAAAAGAGCTGGAGATGCTGGGACTGGTGAAGGGTAGTACGATTCAGACAAAGAATGTGGGACATGATATTACCCAAAGCTTTAAGACCTTAGTGGGTGGTGAATTAAAGGCCTATAATGACATGATGAACACTGCCAGAGCACTGGCAACAAAGCGCATGGTAGAGGAAGCTCAGGGAATGGGTGCGGATGCCATTGTAAATGTGAGATATGCAACTTCTGCTATTATGCAGGGCGCTGCAGAGGTAATGGCATATGGAACAGCAGTAAAGTTTAAATAGATTTAGGTTAAAATGTTGGGAATACTGTTTTTGATTATGGCGGCAACTTCATTTTCCTTAATCAGACAATCCGTATCTACCCAATGCTTTAATATCATTGTAAATCCAGCCTGAAAAGAAATAAAGTAATACATAATTTCTTTATCATCTGTTATACCGGCTTGCTGGCAGCGCGATTTTATAATATTCCATAATGGCTCATATCCCTGTGAAAGGGGAAAGGTTTTTCTTGTCTGTAAGTTGATTTTATAAAAATATTTATGCTTTTTGATATGTTCTAAAAAGTATATAAAGGATTCTTCAGAAAAAAGGGAGTAATCATTTTTGTTTTTGTAGCTTTCCAGTAATTCCCGGTGTAACGCTGTTTCCATTTTATTCAGCATGTCATATATATCAATAAAATGGGCATAAAAGGTGGAACGGTTTACTTCTGCCGTTTCACATATTTTTTTAACTGTTATCTTTTCAAATTCTGTATTTTTTAAAAGCTTCAGCATAGCGGCTTCCATGCGTATTTCTGTTTCGCGAAAACGCTGATTGTTCTTTGTATTCAAAAAATCCCCTCCTCTCAATATTCCAACACATATTGGAATATTGTTGCTTGATTTTAATATTATACGGAATCATAATGTAATTAGCAAGGTAAAGAAAATAGTATCTGCTTAGAGAAAGGAGTTTTATTGTTATGAAGTCAGCGATTTATTTGGGAAAGGAAAGCGTAGAAATCAGAGAAGTGCCTCTTCCGCAATTAGGCAGCCATGATGTATTGATTAAAAACATTTATTCCAGTATTTGTGGTACGGATGTTGCGGTTTACCAGCACGGAGCCGGTACAGGGCACCGTATTACAGTTGGTGAAGAATTTGGACATGAAACCGTTTCACGCATTGTTGCGGTGGGAGATAACGTTACGGAGTTTTCAATCGGAGAACGAGTTTATCCATATCCCCGTTTTGCAACAGGAGATACGAAAAGGGCAGGAACCATCGGTGGATTTTCGGAGTATATCAAAATTCCTGACGCCAAAAGGAATTATTCTCTGTATGGGGTTGATGATTCTATTACAGATAAAACAGCGTGTTTGATTGAACCGTTTACTGTGGGATGTCGTGCGGCACGCAGGGGACAGCCAAAAGAACATGAAAAATTTGTAGTCTTTGGCTGTGGAACAATCGGCTTGGCAAGTGCAATCGCCTTAAAATATTTTGGTGTTTCTAAGGTGATGATTTGTGACATATCAGATTTTCGCTTAAAGATTGCAGCGGATTTAGGCTTTGAGGTCTGCAATACAGCAGCTTGTGATTTTGTCAAACAAGCATCCGGTTATTTTGGCACAGCCCAATCCATAAAGGGGATAGTTCCCGATATTGATGGATTTCTCGATGCCAGTGGTGCAGAGGGGATTCTTGATTTATTTATGGAACAGGGTAAAATTGAAAGCCGTTTTGTGTCTGTGGCGGTTAATAAATCCATTCGCAAGCTTGACCTGCTGCATCTCACATACTCACAAAAAAGCATTATCGGTTCTGGTGGATATATGCCGGAAGATGTGATAGATGTAATGAATATTATGAAGAGCGGAAAATGGAATATTGAGAAGATGATTACGCATGAATTTTCTTTAACGGAAATTGACAAAGCGATTCAGACAGCGGGAAACACGGATATTGCGTTAAATGTGACGATTAAGTTTTAAAGAGGAACTACAGATAAGAATAAAAAAGATACAGATAACAGGTGATTCAACGATTAAATGAAAGATGTATATCAGTCAACGGGAATGTTAGCTGATATATTCGTAATAAAAATGCGGATAACCGCAAAAATATTGCGACTAGCATAAAGTTTTTGTAGGAAAAAGAAAATAAAGAAGAGGACACCAACATGTGTTAAAGTATAAGTGCTCAAACAAAACTTTGACAAGGAAGGTGTCCTCTATGAAAAACAGTATACAACATTTTAGCGAAGATGGAATCAAAAATTTAGAAAAAGCAGAAGAAAATTTAGCAATGCATCCTGATGACATGGCAGCTTTGCCGGGGCTTTTCCTGAAAGTGATGTGAGGGGGTGATTCCTTTCGTGCTGGCAGGCGTAACCATATTTGTATGTATTCAGAGAATAAATGAGATAAGGAGTGGCGAGGAGGAAGCCCAGGGAATGGGGCGGATGCCATTGTAAATGTGAGATATGCAACTTCCGCTATCATGCAGGCGCTGCAGAGGTCATAGCATATGGAATGGAAGTAAAGTTCAAGTAAGAAGTCGTTACACAGGTTGAAAAAGGTTTCAATACGAAAAAAAGAGTTCAAATTTGACAGAAATGAAGGTTTGTATAGCATTGAACAGTTCAATCTGAAACCTGAACCTGAAGCTGAAAGCTGAAATGAAAAATAAAATTCCCGTCTGAACGGGAAAGTTGTTTACAAACAGAA